>CAYWAR010000454.1:0-2131 GCA_964455765.1 uncultured Elusimicrobia bacterium | reverse complement strand
TCATGTCAGCGTTCCCCCCGCGGGGGAACGCTCGTCCCAGGGGCGAGCCGCCGTTTCATCGGGAGTTTCCTCATCATTCCTTGCCAGATGGACCCGCCATAATGATACCCGGAGTTGCCTCCTCCGCGCCAGGGGAAAATGCCGGTTTTTTCCACTCGCATACGCCCAGGGTTCCTGATATAATGTCCGAGGGGGTCGGGTGCCCCTGCCACAAGACGCAGACGCATCCTGTGAGCAATTCGGTACGAAAGAGGAAAGAAACAGCATGCCTAAGGGTAAAGTGAAGTGGTTCAACGACCAGAAGGGGTTCGGCTTCATCACGCCGGACGACGGCTCAAAAGATCTTTTCGTCCATCACTCGGCCATCATGGGTGACGGCTTCAAGACCTTGGCCGAGAATCAGGCGGTAGAGTACGAGACCCAGCAGTCGGACAAGGGTCCTCGCGCCGCGAACGTCCGCAAGGTCTGACGCGCCGCTGATACTCACGCGAGCCCGCGCCGCCGCAAGGCGGCGCGGGCCGGTCATTTCACAGCACCGCGGCGGGAGGGGAATCCAAGAGCAGGAGGCGGCGTATCTCCAGTTCCGCGGGCCCGCTCAGGGTCTCCAGGGGATTGTAGTCGTCGGTGAGCAGCAGGCCCTCGGGGTCCCCGCCGCGCGTCTCGAGGAACCTGTCCTTGACCTTGTCGAAGTAGCGGGCCAGCTCGGGCCGGCCCCCGGCCGGGGATTGCCGGAACTCCAGCGGGCCCCGGGAGGCGAAAAAGGTCAGGTTCACGCAGCTCCTCTCCAAGTCGAAATCCGCGCTGGCGCCCAGGACGCGCACATGGGGGAAGACCGACCTCAGGGTGCGCTCCACCGAATTCCTGAGCGTGGAGTCCGGGCCGTAGGCATGGCCTATCACGTTGACGGCCAGCACACCGTCTCCCTCTAGGCGCCGGGCCGCGGCCTCGAAGGCCTCTCGGGAGAAGAGGTGGTAGGGATGCTTGTCGCCGTTGAACGCATCCACGACGATGAAGCCGTAGGAGCGCCCGCCCCTCTCCAGGAAGGCCCGCCCGTCTTCTATGAACAGGTCCCCCGAGAGCCGCAGGCCGAACCAGTCCCTCGCCAGGGCGGCCACCGCGCCATCGAGCTCCACGACATCGGAGCGGATGCCGTACTCGGCCCAAAAACGGCGGAGCAGGCCGCCGCCTCCCAATCCGACGGCGAGGGCTTCCCTGGCCTGGGGCCTGAGGAAATGCAGGAGCTCGAAGGAGCGGATGTAATCCGAAGTGCTCTCCAGAGTCCGCAGGTCCGCCACGGTATTGGGCATGCCGTCGATGTAGAGGACGCGCCGCCCCTCCTCGGGCAGGTCCACGACCCGAAGGTCCCCATAGAACGACCGGGCGCGGGCCCGCAGGCCGGGCAATCCGGGCGGCCCGGCCCGGGCCGCCCCGGCCAGGACGGCGGCGCAGAGGGCCAGGCACGCGCAAAGAGCGCGGCCCTTCCCCTCGGCATGGAAACAAACTGCCGCCAGCAGTGCCAGGAGCGCCGCGCAGCCTCCGGCCAGGGAGTCGATGCCGAAACGGGGGATGAGCGCGAAGCCGCCCAGCAGGGCCCCGGCCACGCTCCCCGCAGTCGAGATCGCGCCGATGGTCCCGGCCGCCCGCCCGATACCCTGGAGGCTTTGCGCCTTCAGCTTGACGGAGCAGGGAGCCGCCGCGCCCAGCAATAGGAGCGGGAGGCCCAGGAGCAGCGCCGAACCCGCCAGCGCCCCGGCCTGTATCCCCAAGCCCGCGGCCGCGCGCAGGACGGGGAGGCGCAGGAGAGGGAGGAGCGCCAGCCAAAAGGCGGCCAGGCCGAGGGCCCAGCCGAGCACCCGCCAGGGGGGAGAGCGGTCGGCTGCGGCCCCGCCCAAGGCATAGCCCCCGGCCAATGCGGCCAGAGTCACGGTGATCACCGAGGACCACGCGGTGAGCGTGGCCCCGAAGAAGGGAGCGATGAGACGGGGACCGAGCAGCTCCAGCACCAGCACCACGGCCCCACATAGGAAGGCGACCGCTTCGACCCGGATCACAGCGGGGCGTCTTTCCAGGAGAACTCCAGCCGCGCTCCGGGCTTGAGCCCCCGCTGCGCGGCCTCTCCCGCCGCGAGTTC
>CAYWAR010000453.1:0-2139 GCA_964455765.1 uncultured Elusimicrobia bacterium | reverse complement strand
GCCGAGACCCCGAAGCCCTTGGCCATGAGCGCCGCCGTCTTGTCCGGATCCTTGCGGGCGAGGTCGTAGCCCTTGAAGATGCCCGCGGCCAGGCCCTTGATTATGTCGCGATGGTCGCGCGCGAAGTCCGCGCGCGCGGCCCAGACGTCGGCGATGAGCTGGGAGGCGTCCCGGGTGGTGGTGAGCAGGCGCGCCCCGGCCACCCCGCCCTTCTTGCCCCCGTAGCGCTCGTCGACGACGTTGTAGATGTCCGGCGCCCAGGAGACGCAGGCGTCGATCTTCTCGTTGTCGACGAAGGCCTTGGCGGCCTCGAAGGCGGTCGCGGTGAACATGAAGGTCACCTCGCGCGGCGAGATGCCCGCGTCGGTGAGCACGCTGAGGATGTAGTAGTGGGAGGGCGAGTTCTGCGCCAGCACGATGGTCTTGCCGCGCAGGTCCTTGGCCTCGTTGATGTGGGCGCGGACCACGATGCCGTCGCCCCCGTTGGACCAGTCGATCTGCTGGAAGACGATGGGCGTGGTGCGCGAATCGCGCGAGAGGCCGGGCGCGAAGAGGGCGATCATGTCGAGGGTGCCCCAGAGAATGTGGGACTGGCCCGCGGCGAAGGCGTCGCGCGCCGCGACCGGGTCGTCGATGAGCTTGAGGTCGACCTGGAAGCCGTACTCCTTGAAGAAGACCGAGTCCTTGTTGGGCCCGAAGCCGTTGTTGGCCGCCACGATGGGGGCCCAGCCTCCCCAGATGTTGATGGGGAAGACCACGGTGTTGTCCTTGAACTGGTAGTTGCTCACGCCCTTGACCTCGGTGATCGACTGCTTGGCCACGAAGTTGTAATTCTTGGCCGTGGTGGGGGTCTCCTCTCCCGCCCGGATCTTGTCGAGGGTCTCCTTGTCGATGGTCTTGGAGGCGATCAGCCCGCCGACCGCCTTATCGGAGAGCAGTCCGAATTTATAGAGAGCCCCGAGCCCGAGGCCCAGGATCACCAGCAGCAGGGCGATCTTCCCGCCGATCTTCAGTTCCATTTCAGCGTTTCTCCTGGTCTTTCATCCCGATGGTCTTCTCGGCCTGCTCCTTCTTCTCCCCCGAGTCCGAGGCCACGCCCATCTCGGCCTGGAAGCTCTGAAAGAGCTCCTTGCCCTCCAGGGCCTCGGCGGTCTCATCGACGGAGATGGCCTTGGCGTCCACGCTCTCCGCGGCCATGGCCAATCGCCCCTCGGACTCCGCCGACTTCTGGCGGAGCTTGCCGAGCATCTCGTCGTAAGTGGCGTCCACCCCGGCCACCTCGAACTGCTCGAAGACGTCGGCCAACTCGGCCTTCCACTTGCCCGCCTCGGCGTCCCGGATGGCGGCCATGGCCTCCTCGGTCTTGGCCTTCATCTCGCGCATGAACTTCTCCTTCATCTTGAGGAGGGAATCGTAGCCCGCCTTGGCCGCGGCCAGCTGCTCCTGATCCCGCAGGAGGGCCTCCTGGGTCTTCTTGAGGCGGATGGCGTACTGTGCCCCGAGGGTCTCGTCCTTGTTGACCACGCAGGCTTTCACCTTGGAGGTGAGGAGGCGTATCTCGCGCTCATACTGCTTGATCTCGCCCTCGATGAGGATGATGCCGCCGCGGGCCTTGGCCAGCCCCTGGTTCATCACGGGGATCTTGTCCTGCATGTCCCGGACGGTCTGCTCCAGGATGAGCTTGGGATCCTCCATCGTGCTGATGAAGAACCCGACGAAGGAACGGATGACGCGCCTGAATCTCTCCCACATATCTTCACCCTCCTGAGAAACAACGGCCCCTCGGCCCCCGAAAGCCCCCGCGACGCCGCAGGGAAAACGGCCGGCGTCTGTCGCGCGGGGGTCTACTCGATAGTCGCATCCTGCGCGAAGACGAAGCCCTCGGCTCCGCCGTAGACGAAATTGACCTTCTCCTCCAGCCGCACGCGGTAGACCTCCACCTTGTCCACCGTGTACTCCTGCTCATTGAACAAGATATGGTAGCCGTGTTCCAATACCTCGAAACGGTCGGCCGGAAGGAAGCGGTGCTCGTAGGAGGAGTTGAGCTGAAGGGTCTTGAAGAGCTTCCCCCCCCCCGGCCCCCCCGGCCGGGGGGGCCCCCACCCGACACTACCGGGGCGCCGCGGGGGGAGGCCCCGG
>CAYWAR010000452.1:0-2141 GCA_964455765.1 uncultured Elusimicrobia bacterium | reverse complement strand
GGCCGGGTCGAGCACGGGAGCGGAGCCCGCGCCGCCGCTCTTCCCTCCGGCCTGCTCCAGCTCGAAGCTCAGGGCGAAGTCCCGCAGGAGGACTGTCCCGCCCTCCAGGATCAGGAAGCTGGAAGGCCGGACGTTGCGGTGGGCAAGGCCGGACTGGTGCGAGGCCGCAAGCCCCGCGCAGACGGGCCGGATGATCCCCATGGCTTGCGCCAAGGGGAGGCGCTTGCTTTCCGAGAGCATCTCCTTGGCGTCCTTTCCCGCCGGACATTCGAAGACAAGGTGTATCCCTTGGGGCAGTTCCAGACACTCCCGCGCGGAGAGGATGTTGGGATGGCGCAGCGCGGCGAGCGCGCGGGCCTCCTTGAGGAAAAGAGCTTTCGCCGCGGCGTCCCGCGGCCCCTCGAAAACAGCTTTCTTGATCCGGACAGGCTGCCCGCCGGATATCTCCTTCCCGGCCCAAAGCTCCACGGACCCGCTTCTGGAAAGGACATGGGATAAGTCGTATTTCCCCTCCAGAAGCCCGCCGGAAGCCCGGGATTTCCCGTTTGAACCACCCGGCGAGAATGCCGAGGCCAGGTCCCGCTTGCGTTTCTCCTCCGGGCTCAGGCGGGCGTACGCGAGCCTGGCCTTGAATTTTCTTGCCAGACGGACAAGCCCCAAGAAAGCGCCATAGAGCCCAAGAACGGCGCCCGCTCCAAGCAAAGCCTTCATGATCGTCCCAAGCCACCCCCCCTTCCGGGCTCCGGGAGCCTCCCGCGCGCCTTTCCCTCCCAGGGCCTTTTGGTAGAGCAGGGCGTAGCGCTCGGGTTCGAGTTCCGCGGCCCTGCGCAGAAACTCCAGCATCCTCCGATCGATGGCCTTCGAGATGCTCCCCATGGCGGAGGCGCGAATCCAGGAGGCTTTCGTCGAAGCGGGGTCGAGCGCAAGGGCCTTCGCGGCGCTGGCGATGGCTTCCTCGTATTTTTCGAGCTTCAACTGCGCCCAAGAAAGCGCTTCCCAGGCCTTGGCGTTGTTGGAGTCCAGCCGCACGGCTTCCAGCAGGGCCTTCTCCGCCTCCGCGTACTTGGCCGTTCGCTCTTCATCGCTCAAGCCCGGGGTTTCATCCGCCTGCTTGATCAGCGCCGTGCCGAAAAGCAGATAGATCTTCGAGAAGAGCTTCGGCGCATTCTCGGGGCTCTTTCCCTTGAGCGCCTCCTCCATGGCTCCCTTGGCGTCCGCCTCCATCCCGGCGTAGTCTTTGAGCTTCTCTTTCTTCTCGGCGGAAGCGATGAGAGCCAAGACTTTCTTGAGAAGCTCCGGGGCGATGTCTTTCATCTCGCCGGCGGGAAAATCATTTCGCCTCAAGCCTGTCGAGCCCGCTTTGAGTCCGGTTATGGCCACGCGGCCGGACATGATCTGCTTGTCTAAGTAACCCCGCCCGCCGGAGTAGACGAGCTCGCCCGCGGGCGCCGCCCCGGGAGCCCCCTCCCCCTCCAAAATCACGGCTGAACTCGGCGGAGGCTTCGGCTGCCCGCTTTGAATGTTCTTCGCCGCCACTCCGCTAACCATTGTGAACCCGCCCATGCTCTCCGCGGGAGGCACGGGACTAGCCTTTCTGCCGGGCTCGACTATGAACATGCCCTCGACGCCGGACTTTCCGCCCCCCTCCTGCGACCCGCCGTCTTCCTTTTTCGGAGGCACCGTGTCCGGCTTGGGCGGCTCGTTTTCCGTTGGAACTCGGTCCGGGTTTACCGGGTCGACCTCTAATACCGCAGGGGGGTCCACGGGGGGGTCCGTTATTGAAGGTTCCGACGACTCCACCTTCGGCGGGACAGTTTTTTTCTCGGACGTTGAACCGGACTCCTTGACCGTAATATCCGGTATTTTAATCAGCCAGCCCGATAGCTGTTGTTCCAATGCTTGCTTCCTTTCCCACAACTCCATGGCCTTGTCGGGGAACTTCGGGCTTAATGTGGTGGGATCAAAACCGAAAGACGACGGGTCCGAAATAAAAAGACCGACGACTTCCCCCTCGATCTTGCGAATCTCCGCTTGTTTCTTCTGATACTCCGACTCCAGCATAATCTTGGGAAATTGGATTTCAGGCCAAAAAGCGGCCCCGCCGGCGGGAATGAAAGCGACCAAGAAGGCGACGATGGAGA
>CAYWAR010000451.1:0-2154 GCA_964455765.1 uncultured Elusimicrobia bacterium | reverse complement strand
GCAGCGCCCCGGCCGAGCGCGTAAGGGCGTTCCGCTGGGAACTCCTCGAGGACATCCGCCGCAGGCCCGGGGAGAAGCGCGGGGTCGAGGAACTCGCCTACCAGGCCTATCAGGACGCCGTGGCCGCGCAGGACGAC
The DNA here is from genome assembly GCA_964455765.1 of uncultured Elusimicrobia bacterium. Classification (GTDB taxonomy): domain Bacteria; phylum Elusimicrobiota; class Elusimicrobia; order UBA1565; family UBA1565; genus CAYHRV01. The sequence goes on along the minus strand of CAYWAR010000451.1, from coordinate 2,017 downwards.
AAGGACGCCGCCCGGGCGCTCGACATCCTGGAACTCGTCGCCGCGGAGCCCAAGGGCTACCAAGCCGAGGCTCTGCGCCATTGGATCACCCGCCGCGACTTCGCCGGAGCCCTCCGCCTCCTGGAAAAAGCGGCGTCCAAGGCCCCCTCCGACGGGGAGACGCGCCGGATGATCGTCCGCGTCCACCGCATGAACCACGACCCCAAGGCCGCCCTTCGCGCGGTGGAACTCGGCCTCAAGGCCATCCCGGAGGATCCGGGGCTCATCGGCGACCGGGCGTCCATCCACGGCTCGCTCGGCCTCTGGGACGCCGCGGCCGAGGATTTCACCCTGCTCAGGCGGCTTGAGCCCGCCGAGGACTCCTGGGCCAGGGACCTCGGCCACGCCCTCCTGGAAGCCGGACGGCTGGAGGAAGGGGTGAGCGTCTACGAAAGCCTCCTGCGCAAGGCCGAGGCGGACGCCTCCAACTGGTGGCCGATCCTCTACGCCTACGCGGACCGGCAGATGCACGCCCAGGCCTCCCGGTGGGCCGAGCGCTTCGTGGAGCGATTCCCGGACGACGAAGCGGGCATCGATCTCCTGGTATACCAATCGGAGCTCCTGGGCAAGCCCCAGAAGGCCATCGAGGTCCTCGCGCGCCGCCTGGCCCGCAAACCCTCCGACACGCGCCGAGGCCGCGCCTTGGCCTCCCTTCTGACCCAGGAGGGTAGGCTGGGCGAGGCGGCCTTGGTCTATGACAAGCTCCTCGCGCGCGAGAGCGAGGACAAGGCGCTCTGGATGAACCTGGCCTACCTCCATTCCTCGACCGGAGCCTACGCCCAGGCCGCCTCGGTCATGGAACGCTTCGTGGAGAAGTTCCCTGAGGACTCCAAGGGCTACGACGAACTGGCGAGCATCTATCTGAGCCTGGGCGAGCGCCGCAAGGCGATAGCCCTCCTCAAGGGCTATTTCAAGGGCCCTCAAGCGGCGGCCGAACGGCCGCCCGTGCCTCCTAAGAAATGACTCCGTTGCTTCTCTTTTCCCTCTTTTTGCTCCCCGTTTCCGCACGGGCGGAGCCTGCGGCGCAGGCTCCGCCCGTGGTCGGGATCGGCGGCGACTTGGCCAAGCGCAAGCGGGCCCTGCTCTTGACGGACCTCCTCATCGAGGACGGCCGGCTCGACGAAGCGGAGGCTTTCATCGAGGAGCAGTCCGCGGGAGACGAGAAGAAGACCCCCTGGCTCCTGCGCTCGGCCCGCCTGGACGCGGCCCGGGGAAAGCACGCCCAGGCCATGGCCCGCTATCGGGAGATCCTCGCCCTGGAGGGGGAGGACGCGCAGATGCTCACCCAGCTCGCTCTCGCGGCGCTGGCGGCCGGGGAGCCGGAGACCGCTCTGCAAGCCCTGGCCAAGGCGCGCGCCCTCAGCTCGGACCCGCTCCTGCCCTACTATCTCTCCGAGGCCCATTTCGCGCGGGGCGACGAGGCCTCGGGGCGGAGCTGGGCCAAGACGGGCCTCGAGGAGATCCCGGACACCCGAGAGGCCCGCCTGCGGCGGCTGCGCCTGCGGCTGCGCTCCCGCCTGGGCTGGGAGGACTCCATCGCGGAGGAGTTCCAGAAGCTCTACCAGGAGCAGCCCAAGGAGGCCGAGACCCTTTTCGAGTGGGCCGAAGCCCTTCTGCGCGCGGGGTTCTTCGCCGAGGCGGCGGAGCCGCTGTCCCTGCTCGTGGAGCGCTTTCCCGCCGCCCGGGCGCGCGCACGCAAGCTGGAGGCCGAACGCCTGCGCCGCTCGGGCGAACGCGAGGCCTACCGCGCCTGTCTGGAGCAGGGAGTCCTGGACTACCCGGAGGAAGCCTCCTTCCTGCTCCCCCTGGCGGAACTCCGCATGCAGGAGCGCCGCTGGGAGGAAGCTCGGGACCTTCTCGAGCGCTCCCTCTCCTCCCCCGGCTACGGCCGCTACGCCGCGGAACTCTTGGGCGAGCTCTCCCGCCAGGCCGACCATCACGCGGGCCCGACCTTCCGCCTGAGACGCTCGGAGAACTC
>CAYWAR010000450.1:0-2161 GCA_964455765.1 uncultured Elusimicrobia bacterium | reverse complement strand
CTCGTCCTCGCCGAGGCGCTATTTCCAGAACTAGGGCCTCTCGGCCTTCTCCAAACCAAGCTGTATTGGCAGCGTCAACGGGCGGACACGCGCCGGCGGGCCGCCGGCGGGACCACCCGTTCGGAGTTCGCCGACTCCGTGGACACGCTCGGAGCGCGCCTGCAGGCCGAGTCCCCGATCGGAGAGGCCTTCACCCTCGTCTCGGGAGTCGACGGCTACCGGGACGCCGTCTCCTCCTCCCGCAGGGACCGAGACCTGCGAAGCGGCGCGGTCGCGGATAAGCCGGACCAGGGGAATTACCCGGACGGGACCCGTTATCAGGCCGCCGGGGCCTTCCTCTTGGGACGCTGGACTCGCGGGGAGGACCTGCGCTTCGAACTGGGGGAGCGCTTGAGCCGCGTCGAGCTCGATTCCAACCTGCGCAACGCCCCCTTCGCCGGACGGGGGATCCGGGAGCATTATGTCAGTTGGACCGGGGGCGGCGGCCTGAGCTGGCAGGCCTGCCCGGAGCTCGGCTTGAACGCCGGGATCTGGCAGGGGTTCCGGGCGCCCAACCTCAACGACACCGTCGCCCTCAAGGCCTCGGCTCAAGGCGCCGACGCCCCGGCCGACGGCCTGCGCCCGGAGAAGAGCACCGGCTTCGAGCTCGGAGCCCGGCACTCGCTCTCCTCCTTCCAGCACTCGCTCACCCTGCATTACACCCGGCTGGAGGACATCCTCGAACGGTCCCCCGGCGTCTATGGAGGCCTGTCCTTCATCGACCTCGACAACGACGGGGTCCAGGACTCCGGCGAGAGCCCGGTATTCCAGCGCCGCAATTCCGGCGCCGGCTATGTCGCGGGAGCGGAATGGGAAGGCCGCACCTCCTTCCCCGGCGCCTGGAACGCCTTCGCCAACGCCTTCTGGACCTTCAGCGAGGACGCCGCGAGCGCCCAACCCCTCTCCAAAAGCCCCCCGCCCGCAGGCATGGCCGGCCTGCGCTGGGAGGACTTCCGGCTGGGACCCTGGGCCGAGGCCTATCTGCGCGGCGCCGCGGTCCAGAAACGGCTCTCCCCCTCGGACCTGCAGGACCCGCGCATCTCCCCGGATGGGACGCCGGGCTGGTTCACCCTGAACTTCCGGGCGGGACTGAGCCCCTGGGCCCGGACCACGCTGGTCTTTTCCGCGGAGAACCTCCTCGACCGGGGGTACCGCGAGCACGCCTCCGGGGTGGAATCCCCGGGACGGGACATCGCGCTCAGCCTGGAAGTCCGTTTTTAGATTGGGAGCGGCTGAAGAGCCGGCCGAGTTCCCAGCCGCAGGGCAGCCAGAGGACGGCCAAGACCGCGGCCGTGACCGCGATCCCCCGGAGCCCGAAGCCGAGGGGGCCGGAGAGGAGCAAGATCGCCAGGCCGGCCGCTCCTCGCGCGAAGCGGTAGAGGAACATCTCCAGGTAGCCCTTCACCTTGTAGATCACCTCGCGGCTGAGCGCGGTATAGACGAGCTCCTTGCCCGCCTTCTGCCAGGAATGACGCTGCATCTCATCGAGCCCCTTGAAGAGGAGGAGCAGGCCGAAGGAGGGATGGAGGACGAAGAGTGAAAACCCAGCCGCGAGAGTGAGGGGAAGGGCGGAAAGGGCGGTGGAGAGGCCCAGGCGCCCTATCAGCGGCGCGGTCAGCAGGGCGGCCGCCGTGAAATCCAGCACGCTGCGCAGGAGCTCGAAGCCCGCGAAGAACTCGGCGAAAGCGTCCCTCTCCGGGTAGGCGGCATGGCCCAAGCGCTGGAAGAGATAGTCCAGGAAATCGGGGACCCCCCTCTCGAAACAAGCCACCACGGCGAGGAGGAGGAGGGCCTTCGAGGAGAACAGGGCGCGCAGGACGGGAAGGACGCCGGAGTAGTCGTGCCGGTCGAAGCCCTCGATGAGCTCCTCATGGCGCGCCGCCCGCCCGCCGCTGGCGCTCTCCAACGCGGCGAAAACGCCCATGGAGAGGGACCATATCCCGGCGGCCGCGAGAAGCATGTTCACCGCGCCGATCCGGGGGACGAGGAGGCGGGTCAGGCCGGCCCCGGCCATGGCTCCGATGGAGCCGGCCGAGGTCAGCCCGCCGAACAGGCGCTGGGCCTCGGAGGCCTCGACGAGATCCTCCGCATACATCCAAAAAAGGGTGCCGCCCATGATGGG
>CAYWAR010000449.1:0-2177 GCA_964455765.1 uncultured Elusimicrobia bacterium | reverse complement strand
TGCCCCCATGACCCCGGACGACGCCGCGCTGCGCCGTTTTTGGGAAGCCCGCTTGGACTCGAAGGCGCCGAGGGCGGCGGTGTATTTCAACACAGCCAATCTCCATATGGGGACGCACAAGCCCGGAGCCTCGCGAGGGCCCGACGACATCGCCTCCTATAAAGAAAGACTCGGCGCGATGCTGGCCCAGTTCGAAGGGTTCTTCTCGGAGGTCGAGAAGTCCGGCCGCAACGCGGTGGTGATCTTCGTGCCGGAGCACGGAGCCGCTCTCACGGGAACCAAGATGCAGGCCAAGGACGTCCGGGACATCCCGCTCCCCCCCATCGCGACCGTGCCTGTCGCCGTGCGATTGATCGGGAAAAGATATTTTACGGGGACCGAGGGGCCGCAGGTGATCACCAAGCCCGCCAGTTTCTTGGCGCTGGCTTGGCTCATCGCCGAGTTCCTGCGCCACAACCCCTACTCTGTCGAGGCGCGAAAGCCGGAGGCCGTAGCCGCGGAGGTCCCCGTCACCGGATTCTTCGCCGAGGATGAGAACGCCTCGGTCATGCGGATGGCTTCCGGCTATGCCTACAAGCTCAAGAACGGGGATTGGACCGCTCTCCCGGAGTATGCGCTCACGCCGCCCGGGACCATACCCTCCCCCCGGGATTTCAAGAAGGCGGCCCGCTGATGGCCTTGCGCCGCGCGCTCGCCCTCCTCGCTCTCCTCCTCTGGGGCCTCCCGCCGGGCCGAGCCATGGCCTATGCCCCGGCCGGCTATCCCGGCGCCTCCTGGGGCAGCCTGACGCGCGGCGACGGCGATACCGAGGGGACCGGCGCGCAGGGTTGGGTCCGGCAGGGGGTTCGCTGGGCCAGGTTCAAGGGGGGCGTCGACCTCGACACCTACGCGGCCTACAATTGGCGCGTGCGCACGGAGAATAAGACCTATTACAACACCTATGGACCCTCCCTGATCGCCGCGTTCGAAAGGAGCCCTTTCTCCGCGGGAGCGGAATTCGCCTGGCTCCGCTATCCCGACCAGCCGCTCGACTCGAGGAACTATTCCCTTTTCGCGAGCTGGTTCGCCTCGCGCGACGTCTCAAGATGGACCGGGATGCCCTCGTTGGGCTCCCACGCCCCGCTCGCGCTCCCCCTCTCGCTTTGGGGCAAGATGAGCCATGACCTCCACGGCCCGGAGGGCTCCGGCTCGATGGGCTGGGTCAAGCAGGGGGTGGAGTGGTTCTCGCTCGGGCGGGGGGTGAGATTCGTCACGGTCGCCTCGTATAATTGGCGGCTGCGCACGAAGAACAACAAATACTACGATGTGTACGGCCCGTCGGTCGGCCTGCTCCTCAAGGCCCGGACCTTCGACCTAGGAACGGAGTGGCACTGGCAGAAGTTCCCCCAGCTCTACCGGACGGCCCGGATCTTCAACATCTCCCTCGGCTGGTATTACGGCTGGGACATGAAGCGAAAATGACCCACGACATGCTGCTCAGGCGCCTCAAGGAGCTCAACGAGATCGGCATCGCCCTATCGAGGCAGCGCGACATCAACAGCCTGCTGGAGACCATCCTGCTCGCCGCCAAGCGCATCACCCGCGCGGACGCGGGAACGCTCTACCTGCACGATCCGGAGAAGAGGATCCTGAGCTTCGAGATCCTGCGCACGGATTCCCTGAATATCACCATGGGAGGGACGAGCGGCGCGCCGATCAAGTTCCCCCCCATCCCCCTCTACGACAAGGCCGGCGCGCCGGATCATGCGATGGTGGTGACCCACGCCGCCCTCAGCGGGGAGACGGTGAACATCCCCGACGCCTACGCCGCCCGGGGGTATGATTTCTCCGGGACCAGGGCTTTCGACGCCAAGAGCGGGTACCGCTCCACCTCCTTCCTCACCGTCCCGATGCTCAACCACGAGGGGGAGGTCATCGGCGTGCTGCAGCTGATCAACGCGACGGACCGCGAGAGCGGCGCCATCCTCCCCTTCTCCGCCGACGACCAGCAGCTGGCGGAATCGCTCTCCTCCCAGGCGGCGGTCGCGCTCACCAACCGGCGGCTCATCGAGCAGCTCGAAGGGCTCTTCGAAAGCTTCATCGGCCTCATCAACGCGGCCATCGACGACAAGTCGCCCTACACCGGTGGCCACTGCGCGCGCGTGCCGACGCTGGTCATGCTGCTGGCCGAGGCCGCG
>CAYWAR010000448.1:0-2178 GCA_964455765.1 uncultured Elusimicrobia bacterium | reverse complement strand
TCCCCGCCTGTCTGAAATCAAGTGATTTCAGACAACGCGGGCTACTTTAAGATCGCGCTGCGGATCACTTTGCGTATCTCCGGCTTTCCGGACTTGCGCGCGGTCACGACGCAGGCGTAAACCCCCATCCCGACCCCGGAAATGGGCCAGCGCTGTTCGTAGGTGTACTGGCTCCCTCGCCCGTTGCCGATATCCTTGAGCCGCGGTCCCTCGAAGACGCTCTGGTAGACCACCCGGCCCATCATGTTCCGGCACTCCAGGTTGACCGAGTCCGCCAGCCCCACCTGGACCACGAACCCCTGGGCTCCGCAGGCCTTGCAGGGATTGGGAACCGCATAGGCCTCCCGGAGCTGGAAGTCCGCCGCCGCGCGGCGAGCGTCTTCCTGCTTCTTTTCTTCTTCATCCTCCCCCGCCCTTAGCCCTGCGGGCGGCGTCCCCGCGCCCGGGCCCCCGGCCAGGAGCGTCCCCGGCAGGCCGAAGCGCTGGATCACCTCGTTGTTTCGGTCGGCCACCCATAAAGTTCCTTCCCCATCCAGCGCCAAGCCGCTCGGCCGCCGGAACACGGTCTCCACTGGCAAAGGCTTACCCTCTTTGATGTTTCCTTGAGCTCCGAAGGTCAAAGTCACCCGTCCCGTTCCATCGAATTTCGTTATCCTGTCCCTGCTCCGGTCGGAAATAAACACGCATTCTCCCGAGGTCGAGACCGCGATCCCTTCCGGCCGCTTGAAGATAGCCGGGCCGCCGAACTCCCGGAGCAGAACACCTTGAGGGTCATAGGCCAGGCCGCGCCTATTCTTCACGTCCGTCAGGTAAATCCGGCCATCGGCGTCCAGGGCGATTCCCATGGGTCGGCCCTTTCGGTCGCCCTCGTCTTGCTCCTCATCGTCGTGGTCGCCATCATCCTCATCCTTGTCCCGCTTCCCGTCATCCCGATCCATGACCGCGGGACCCTCGCCGACCGGAAATTCCCGCAGGAAATTACCGTCCTTGTCCAGGATTTGAACCCTCCGGTTGCGGGTGTCCGCAACGGCCACCTTGCCGCCTCCGGCGGCGATGCCGGAAGGATCGCGGAACTCCAAGGGTTCCCGGCCGGAGCGTCCCCGGGTCCATAGCCGGTCGCCCGTTGGGCCGAGCTTCACGATCCGGTCCTTGCCGCTTTCCGCGACGTAAAGATTGCCGCCCTCATCCACCGCCACGGCCCGGGGATGGCGGAAATCCGGATAAGCCTTGATGAAGGCTCCGGCCAAGGTGTAAAGCCTAATCTCGCCCTTGTTGGCGTTGGCGACATAGACGATCCCGCGTTGATTGTCCACCGCCACGCCTTGGGGTTGGCCCAGGTCCTTTCTGCCCCCGAAAACCAAGAGCCTCGCGGGCTCGCCCACGAAAACTTCGCGGGTCAAGGCGGCCGCGTTGCCCAAGAGATCAGCGGCCGACAGGCTCAAGGTCTGGGCCCCCGCCAAGGCCGACAAATCCCAGGTTCCCAGGACGCCGTCCGCGTTTTGCGTCCCCGAGCTTATCAGCGTTGGCCCGGATTCCAACCGGTACCCCGCCAAATGCTCATCGGATACGCTCCCCCGGACCGCCAAGGGTTCCTTGAAGATCGAGCACGCCCCGCCCTCCGGGCCGGGGCAGGCTAGGCTCAAGACCGGGGCTTGGGCGTCCACGGCCACGGTCGAGCGTTGCAGGGTCTCCCGGTTGCCAGCCCGGTCCACGCTGAACCAATGAATGACGTGCGGGCCGCTATTGGCGCCCAGCGAGAACGAGCCGGCGTAAACCTGGAAAGCCTCCGCGTCCAAAGCGTAGCGCGTCTCGGCGACCCCGGAATTATCATCCGTCGCCGTAAACCCGAGCAAGGCGGCGCTGGAAACGACCACGGGCTCCGCGCCCAGCTTCGGTTCGCCGATGAGCAAAGCGGTGACGGGCGGGGTGGTGTCGTGGAGCACCTCGAAGGGACCTCCGGAGGCCGCGGTTGAATTAAACACGAAGTCGCGGGCCAGGACCCTGAGCTCCCAGAGGCCGTCGTCCAGGCTGAGGGGATCTAATCGGTCGCCGGCGCTCACCGGGACCACGCCGGGCCGGTTTTCTCGCGCGCTTCCTCGGTCCTCGCGCTGGACGAGCGAAGCCTCGAGCGTCGGATCCCCGTCAAGCGCGTCCACCATGGAGAAGGAAATCGCGACC
>CAYWAR010000447.1:0-2183 GCA_964455765.1 uncultured Elusimicrobia bacterium | reverse complement strand
CTCGGCTTGAGCGGCGGCGGGACCGGCGGGCTCCTCGGCGGGGCGGGGGGGGGCGGCTGGCTGGGCGGACTCGGAGGCTTCGGCGGAGGCTTGATGGCCTCGAAAGCCGGCATGGTGGCCCTGGTCCTCGCGGGCACCACCGTGGCCGCCGGGATAGGGATGTTCACCTCCTCCGGGCCGCGCGTGGTCAAGCGCCTCCAAGGGGACATGTCCGGGCTGGGATTTTTGCCCAAAGCGGAATCGGAGCAGGGTTCCGATTCCGCGGGGGCCGACGCCCTGGCCGCCGGTGGAGGCGCGTCGCAATCGCTCGATTATTTCTCCAAGGCGAACCCTCCGGCGGTGGAGACCGCGGCCGACCAGGCCGTGGCCGACGCGGCATCCTCCGCGCCCGCCGACCCGTCCTCCGAGGCCTCCCAAGCTCCGGCCTCGGATAGCCACGCCTCGCCGAACTTCAACGCCGCGGCCAACATGCCCAAGCCCCAGCTCGTGAGGTCCCAATCCTCCGTCAATAGCGCTTCCGGAGGAGGGGGTTCGGGAGGATTCGCCCAAGTCGCCCAGGCGCCGCATGCCGGCATGTCGGGCAACGTCGCCGGGAAGTCCTCGGGCGGTTCGATCCGCTCCATGTCTCCCAACACGCGCATGGGGATGAGCGGCGTGGGCGGGGGACGGGCCGGCGGACGCAGCGCGGCCCAACAGCTCGCCGGCACCCGCCGGGCCGTGGCCGGCAACCTCCGCTCCGGCCAAGTGTCGAGCGCCGGTTCCGGAACGACCTATGACGGAGGCTTGAGCCCCACCGGGAGCGCGGGTCCGGCGGCGGGCAAGGCGGGTTCGGGCTTGAGCCAGGGGAGCGGAGGCGACGGGCTGAACACGGCTCGGAGCACCTCCAAGGACCTCAAGGACATCTCCCCGCCCCCTCCCGCGCCGGAGAAGAAGAAGAACCAGACGCCCTACCAGAAGCAGATCTACATGGCCATCGGGGCCCTGGCCGTGGGCATGATCGCCTTGATGCTGGCCACTCATTTCGCCAACAAGGCCAAGACGACCCCGCCTCCGGCGAACGCCGGGCTGTGGACCGCGGCCCAGGTGCTGGCCGGGGTCGCGGCCGCGGCCGGGGCCGCGGCGGCCGTCATCGGCCTGACCATCATGACCAAATACAAACAGCAGATGCAGGGCATCATGTTCATGGCCTCCGGGGGCATACTCTCCTTCCAGGCGGGAAAGGCCCTCATGGACTCCTTCTCGGACAAGGAAGCCCAGGAGAAGATCGCGGCCAAGGATGCCGCGTGCCAAGAGGCGGCCAAGAACGCCCTGGGGGTGAAGCCCGGGGACGGCACCACCCTGACCAAGATGGGCGACGGGAGCTACGCGAAGTTCGGCGCGGACGGCCAGATGGTCGGAGACCCGATCAAGGTCTCGCCGACCGCGGACGGGAACTTCGTCTCCGGCAAGCAATTGTTCGACGCCAAGGGCAGCGCGATCTCGGCGCCCAAGACCGGGGGCAAGTTGCCGGAGGTCATCAAGGTTTGAGAGGCCGCGCGAGGGAAAGGGAGAGTTTATGAGCGATACGCCGATATCGGACGAGAAGAAGAAGGAAGAGGAGGAGCGCAAGGGCGGAGCCGTCATCCCGCCCTGGATGCGCGGCGCGGCCGACATCCGTGTCGGAGGCGCGGGGTCCTTGGGCGGCTCGGGCGGCGGCCTATTCGGCTCGGGCAGCGGCCTCTTGGGCCTGGGCGGGGCCGGAGGAGCGGCCGTGGGCTCGCGCGGTTTGATGGGCTCCATGCTCGCCTTCATGCAGTCGAAGGCCCTGCTCGTGGCCGCCATCGCGCTCAGCATGTTCGGCTCTCTCTTCGGGCTGAGTTCCCAGAAGCAGGGCGGCTTCGGGCCGGGCCGCGGCGGAGGCAAGGGGCTTTTTAATTCGGCGCGCAACTCCAAGATCACCTTGCCGGGAGGCCAGGTGCGGGACCTTTCCGCTCTGGAGCTCGCCCGGATGGCCAATAAGGGGGCTTTCGACTCCGGCGCGGCGGAGGGGAACGCCGCCGCCGGGCAGGAGGGCGCCCAAGCCGAGGACGCCTCGGCCTCCCAAGCTCCCGATGCGGGAGCCATGCCGGCCGGGGACCCGATGGCCGGGGCTTCGGATATAGCCCCGCTGGCCGGAGGCGTTCCTCCGGGGATCGGGGACCTGG
>CAYWAR010000446.1:0-2196 GCA_964455765.1 uncultured Elusimicrobia bacterium | reverse complement strand
AGGGCCGGGTCCGGGGCGGTCATCGCCTCCGGGAGGGGGAATTTCGATTGGTTCCAGGAGGAATCCCAAGCCGCCTTGGAGGCCATCGGTTCCTTGGGGGATTGGTCCGGGGCCTGGCTCGACGAACCCCATCGCCCCGAACTGTGGCCCTCGGCCTTCGAGGAACAGGCCTGGACGGAGGGGTGGGGGGGGCAATGGCAGACCTCGGATTTCGAGGATCGCCTGGCCCATCTCAAAGAAGAGCTTTTCAGCTCGGAAGAACACCGCGATGAGCTGAGAAAACGCCTTGGCGATAAAGAACGCGCGCTCGATGAGCTCCGCCGCCGGCTGGGCCTGCCGCCGGAGGAGCGCCGCAAGGTGGAGCCTCCCCCGGTCCGGGAGAGTCCGGCCGAGTCCGCCATTTCCTCGGCGCCGACCGAGGAAGCTCCGCGAGCCGAAGCCGAGAGCATCGCCCCGGCGCCTGAGGCCCGCCCGGCGCAAACCCCGGCTCCGGCCCAGGAAATACGCGCTCCGGAGAAGCGCAAGGCCGAGCTCCCTCCCCCGCCCGCCGCCGCCGAGCCCGAGGTGGACCTGGTTTTGGAAGACGAACCGGCGGCGCAAGCCGCTCCGCCCGTTCCCGCCGCCAAGGCCCCGGTACAATCGGCCAAGCCGCCGGGCAAGGAAGCCCTCCCGCCTCCGGCCGCGCCCGCGACGCGCCGCTCGTCGGCGTTCGGCTCCTTCATTCCCGAGCCGACGCCGCTGAAGTCCACGGCGACTCTATCCCAAGGCTCCTCTTTCGACATGCCCGCGCCACGGCCCCCGGAAAGAACTCCGGTTCCCGCGCCTGCGGCTGCGACGGCCTCCCCGCCGCCTTTCCCGACCATGGACATACCGGCGCAGCTGCCCCAGGCGGAGCTCAGTCCTCCCGCTTTCCTGGAGCCGTCGACCCTGGAAGCTCAGGCCCAGGGCGCCCCGGCGTCTTCCTTTATGGAGCCGATATCCCCCCCCGCTTTCGTCGAACCCCAGGGAGGGGGTGTGTTCCAGCCCCCGCCGAGCATGTTCGACCAGCCCCAGACCATGATCTACTCGGGTGGGGCGCCGGGAGGACTCTTCGGGGGGAATCCAAGCTCCATGCCTCCGACGCCCTCGCAGGGAGCGGAGGTGACTCTTCCCGGGCTTGGCGCTCCGGCTCCGACGGAGGGGGGCTGGGGGACCGCGCAGATACAGGGTCCGGGCGGGCTGGAGAGCCCCGCGACTCCTATCCCCATCACCAATCCGGCGTCCTTTCCCCAGCCCATCCCCCTTTTCGAAGGACAAGCAGACCCCTATGGAGAGGGCGCGGCGATCCCCTTCCCTCAGGAAAATCCCATGGCGACTCTCGGCGGGTCGCCCTCGACCTCCGGGGGTTCCCTTTCGGCGGTCGGGACGGCCGGCGGGACGAAGGCCAAGCCGAAGCATTCGAAGGGTTTCCTCATCGCCTTGGTGGCCTCCTTCGTCATCTTGACCGGGGTCGCGGTGGTCTTCTTGAGGAATCCCAAAGACCTCATCATGCTCATCAGCATGAGTCCGGAGAAGAAGATGACCTCGGAAGACGCCATGATCGAGGGGCCCGGAGCGCCGCCCGCGGCCGGGCAGGCGGCGAAGGCCCCCTCCGGGGCCTCTGCGCAGCCGCCGAACCGGTCTCCTTTCCCGGCATCGCCTCCCGTCTCTCCTCAGGCGCCGGCCGCGGCTCCCGCGAGCTCCGCGCCCCCGGCCGCCCCTTCCCCGGCCCGGCAGGCGGCCGTTCCCCAGCCGCGCGGCCGCGACTTCATCCAGGACGACGGAGCCCGCGCCATCGAGTTCGTCAAGAACTATAAGATCAGCAAGGAGCGCGGGACGGTGAGCCAGGTCCTGCAATATTACTTCCTATCCGCCGGCAACAAGGATGAGTGGCTCTCGGGAGCCATAGAGGCCAACGTCTTCTGGGTCACCTATAGGGTGTTCCAGTCCGGAAATAAGGAAAGCGGGTCCCAGCCCATCAACTATCTCTTCGAGGTCGACCTGGCCAAGGGCGTCCTGAAGGGGACCAACCCGGCGTCCAAGGAGCTTCTGGGCGGGTCGTCCTCGAAGCCGTCCACGCGACAGGCCGCCTCCCAACGGAGTCCGGAGGCGGCACTTCCTCGGGGTAACCCTCGGTCGGCCGCGGCCGCGCGGAAGAAAAGCCCCCCCGTACGCGCC
>CAYWAR010000445.1:0-2198 GCA_964455765.1 uncultured Elusimicrobia bacterium | reverse complement strand
AAAAGTTTCCTCTTTCCGGCATGTGCGGCTATCCTTGAGGATGGTCGGGGCATGGCGGCGCCGGGTCTTTCCCGGGCGCTCTGTTCACCCACGGCATTCCGTCCTGAGCCGAGGATTCGGCCATCGGGCTATTTCAGAAGGCGCGAATAGATGCTAGAATCCGGCATGGCACAATTCTTCAAGAAGCGGCGCGGACCCCAAGGCCCCAACAAGAACGAACAGAAGGTGCGCAGGGGCCAGGAAGCCGCGGATCGGGCCCGCCGCAACGGCGCGCTCAGCCAGAACCATCCCTCCGTCGAACGCCTTTCCGTGCAGTTGAACTTCCTCGGCGCGCAGAACCAGCCCATCGACCAGCAGACCCGCGTCTTCGGCCCCTCGGACGCCTGCGACTTCTCCGTGTCCTGCCCGGGCCGCTGCGGCACGGGAGCCTTCGACCTGGCCGCCAAGATCCAGGCGGTGGTGGAGACGCGCCAGGCCCTCTCGGAGAGCAGCGGGCTCTGCAAGGTCCCCTTGTTCGCGGGCTCCCCGGACGCCTGCGGCCTCCAGTTGAAATGCCGCATCGAAGTCCGCTACTTTCCGCAGCCGGTCGAGCCCCCCTTGGACCCGGCCGTCCCCGCGGGCTCCGCGGCGGCTCCCTCCCCCACTAGCGCGCCCTGACGCCCTCGTAAAATACTCGAAATGCCGTAACAAAGGCGTACTTGCACGCCCGAACGGACGCTGTTATACTTCCGAGTGCGGATGAAATATTGGGTCTATCACGAGAGCGCGCTGGTCGGACCGTATGGTCCGGAGGAGATATCCCAGCTCCAAGGATTCTCCTCTGACTCCCTCGTCTGCCCCGAGGGCCGGCTCGACAGCGGGTCCGACCAGTGGCAGAGAGCCGCGTCCGTCCCGGAACTGGCCATGCCCATACTCACCTCGGCCTGGACGGACGCGCGGGGAGGCCGCTGGGGCGGCATGCTCCCCCCGGAGCCGACCTTCGACGACGCGGCGGCCGTGGGCTCGCTCAAGGAGAAGATCGTCCTCCTCGCCAACGCCGTGGCCGTCGTCCGCCGAGAGATGACGGCCCAGGCCGAGGCCAAGGCCGTCCTTCAAGTCGAGCTGGAACGCCAGCAAGGCGAGCTCGCCCAGGTCCAGAAGCGGCTCGCCTCCCTCGAAGACAAGCTCACCCTGCTCGGCGACCTCAAGGAGCGGTCCAAGAACCTGGAGACCGCGGCCAAGACCGGGGAGAAACTCGCCGCGGAGCTCGATGAGCGCGCCTCCAAGCTCAAGGAGGGCCTGCGCGAGGAGGTGCTCGGAGGCCTGGAGGGGCTCAAGGAGGAGATCGCCAAGATCTCCGTGGGCCTGCGCGAAGCCGTGGAGCGCGTGTCTTCCCTGCCCGCGGCTTCCCCCGCAAGTCCCGCCTCCCAACGGGTTGCGCCGACGGCGAAAGGGCCGCGCCCGGCTCCCCCTCCCGCGGAGGGACCCGATGAGTTCGGCTTCCCCTCGGCCTCGCTCCTAGACGACCCGGAGGGACCATGAGGAAGATCGCCCCGCTTTCCCTCCTCCTCTGCGCTCTCCCCGCCTCCTCCCTTCCCGCCGACGGCGTTTCGGCCAAGGACATCGAGGCCAAGGTGGCCCTGGAAAGCTCCATCGAGGGCAGGGTGGAAGCCGTGCTCAAGAAGGCCCTCGACACCCAGGACCTCATCGTCATCGTCAACGTGGACCTCGTCTCCGAGACGCATAAGGAAAAGGAGAAGGACAGGCCGGAAGAGGAGGTGCTCCCCGGGGTGCCGGTCAAGCTGACCCCGGCCGCGCCCTCCGCGGGCCCGCTGGCCATCACGCTCACCCAGGTGCGCCGCGTGCTCGTCACGCTCATCCTCGATGAATCGACGCCGCCCGCGGAAGTCCAGCTCGCGCTCAAGACGGCCCAGAGCCTGCTCTCCATCGACCCCAAACGGGGGGACGTCCTCAACGTGGAGAAGATGCGCCTGCGCAGGCCGGAAGTGAAGAAGCCCTTCGAGCCCAAGGACCTCCTCAAGCCCGCTTGGATATTCTCCGCCCTTTGGCTCCTGTTGGCCCTGAGCGCCATCCTGGTCGTCTCGCGCCAGGGCTTCTTCCCCCTCGTCTCCCTGGCACGGGAATGGATGCCCCAGAACCACGCCTCGGCCGGGAAGAAGGAGCGGGAGGCTGCCGTGGAGGGCGTCCATCAGGACGCC
>CAYWAR010000444.1:0-2199 GCA_964455765.1 uncultured Elusimicrobia bacterium | reverse complement strand
GATGGGTGCGCGCTGCGCGCGCCGCCTGAATGCGCTTATAGGCCGCCTGTTCCGAATAGCCCAAGATGCGAGTGCAATAGGCGAATAGCGACGGTTGGCCGCGATCCGCATAGAGCCGCCTCCGGTCGAACTCTCCAAGATGCGCCATAAGAAAAGCCAGCGCTTTGCGTTCGATCCTCGCAAGCCGCCTGAGCCGGTCCTCCAACTCAGCGTCGGGCAGATGTCCCACCGCGGGGGGGAACCATGTCGGCTCCAGGGCCCCTTTCAGGTTTGCCGCATCCATGCCACCAAGTACGGACAAATCCTCGAAAAGTTCCCGGTCGGGCATGAAGAGCCCTCCCTCGGCCGACTATCCTTGAGGATAGCCGCCCCATCGGGGCACGCGGGGAGCGGCCCGATCTTCCGGACAGGCTCCCCAGGTCGAGCGGCGGGCCTGGCAACGGGCGCGTCAAAAATAGGCGGGTTTTGGGATAGGACCTAGGACCCAGCCCCAGGTGGGCCCTTTCCTTGACCCGGGTGGGACCTTGGGCCCTCCATGGGGGGGCGGGGAAGGGCTATGCTATCTATGAGGATCGAAATGCTCTACTTCCGCTTCTTTCTCTGCCTCGGTTTCGGACTGCTCGGCATCACCCTGGTGCTGAAAGTCATGACGGAGGCCCTGTTCAACGACTGGGACCCCATGACCGACGTCCGCAGACAGCTTAGGATACTCAACCACAAGCGCCACAACGCCATCTTGGACGCCGAGAAGACCGAGCGCCTTTCGACACGCCTGCAGGGCTTCACTCACCGATAATCTTCATATAATCCGAGCACCGCGCTTAAGCGCGGCGCCTTATGGCTGCCAAGAAGAATAGACGCGGCTTCCAGTCGGGTGCTCCGGCGGACACGCCTGGCCCAAGGGGGAGCGGCCCATGGTCCAGTCCCATCGCGGCCTGGGCGCCGTTGCTCCCCCTGCTCCTGGCCGTGGCCCTGGGCTGGGGCTTCATCCGCTCGGCCGCCCCCACCTATGACGAGGCCGTGCATCTGGCCAGCGGCTACTCCTATCTGGCCACGGGCCGATACCGGCTCAACATCATGGACCATCCGCCCTTGGCCGAGATGTGGGCCGCTCTTCCCCTGCTCGCTTGGCGTCCCCATCTCTTCTTGTCCACGCCGGATTGGGAACTGGGCCGCGTGTACCACTACTCCGACCTCTTCCTCAACCGCAACAAGGTGCCCGGGGAGCGGATGATGAACGCGGGCCGGCTCTTCTGCCTCCTGAGCTGGACGCTCCTCATCGGGGGGGGCGTCTGGGCCTGGGGCCTGAGCCTGGGAGACAGGGGCGCGGCATTCTTCGGCGCGCTGTCCTTCGCCCTCACTCCGGCGCTGGTCTCCAATCTCTCCCTCGTGACCACGGACGGGGCGTCGGCCGCCTTCTTTTTTCTGACCTTCCTGCTCCTTTCCTCCGAGGACAGGACCAAGACGGTATGGGCCGCGGCCGGAGCCTGCGCGGGTCTGGCCCTGGCTTCCAAATTCAACATGGCCCTGCTCGGTCCCATGGTCCTGGCCGGGGTCTTGGCGGACCACGCCCTGCGGCCCAAGCCCAGGCCGCCCTTCCCTTATACGGGACTCTTCCTCTTCGGGCTATGCGCCTTCCTGACCTTGGCCGCGGTCTATCGCTTCGGGCAGTTCGGACTCTACCGGGAAGGATTGCGGGCCACCTGGCAAAGGCTGGGCGAAGGACGCTCCTCATTTTTACACGGACATTACTCCATTGAGGGATCATGGGCGTATTTCCCCGTCGCTTTCGTCATCAAGACGCCGCTGCCGCTCTTGGGGGCGGGGGTGATCGCCATTATCCTATGGGTAAAGGGTCAGGGAGAGGAGATCGCCGCCGGGGCGGGGCCCCGGCGGCGATACTTGGGGGTGCTCTTTCCCATGACGGTGTATTTCCTGGCGGCTCTCACCGCCAAGGTGCAGATCGGGATACGGCATCTCCTGCCCATGATGCCCTTCTTCGTCCTGGCTTCCGGCTGGGGCCTCTCCAGGCTCTGGGCGAAGGGGCGTCTTGGAGCCGCAGTCGCCGCCCTGCTCTGCCTCTGGACTGCGGCGTCCGTCCTCAAGACACAGCCCTTCCTGCTGGCCTATTTCAACGAGGCGGTCGGAGGCCCCTCCAACGGCCGGCATTGGCTGGCGGACTCGAACCTCGACTGGGGC
>CAYWAR010000443.1:0-2206 GCA_964455765.1 uncultured Elusimicrobia bacterium | reverse complement strand
CTCCACCTTTCGGAGGTCGGCGTAATCGTCGATCATGGAGGCAAGACGGGCCGCGGCCGGGTCGATCTCCTTCATCGCGCCCCGCATCCGTGTCCGAAGCTCCTCGAGGCGGATCTCGGCGGGGTCCTTGGAAGCCGCGTCCTGCGCGCGCGCCTGGGGGCCTGCCGGGACCAGAAGGAGCAGGGCCGCAGCAATAATTGGGGTCAGACGTTGACTTTCGTAACTTATACCAAATCTACGCAAACAAGTTCCGAAAGTCAACGTCTGACCCCTAATCAAGAGCACTAGAACCGGAAAGCCAGCGACACCCTATGGGTAGTGCCCAACTCTCCCAGGGGAACCCAGGCGTAGTCCAGGCGGAACTTGAGGAGGTCCACGCCGAATCCCCCGGAGAGGCCGGTCAGGCCGTCGATGGCGCGTTCCTGCTTGATGTTGTAGCCGCCCCGCAGAGCCGCCTTCATCCCCGGGCCGAAGGATGTCCCGAACTCCATGCCGAGGCTCGCGTAGGGATCGGCGTCCACCGGAGCGTGTATGTCCAGCAGGCCGATGACGGAAGGGTTGATGTGCCATACCGCTCCTCCCGTGATCTTGAAGGGGAGGGGATCGGAGACCGACCCCAGCTTGAGCGCCGGCCCCAGGTTCTGGACCGCCGCTCCCAGATCCAACGCTCCCTCGCTGATGTCGGTCAAGCGCTCCGCCTGCACGCCGAAGTCCAGGGCGAAAGTGCTCCCGGACTCGCCGGCCAGCTCCGAGCGCACGACCTTGAGCGCCGCGCCCGCGTGCGCGGAGCCGAAAGTCCTCGCGTACGCGCCGGAGAGGGCGATGTCGTTGGGGGTGAACGGCGAGGAGGGATCGCCGCGGGGAGTGTACCCTTGGATGGCGGACTGGGAGAAATAGACCAAGGAAGCGCCGAAAGTCCCTCGATGGTCCGAGAGCGGCCGGGCATAGGCGAAGGCCCCGGTGTAGGAGGTCTCCAAGAGGGCGTTATAGCCGGCGGAGAACTCCGAGAGCCCGGAACTCCCCATGCGGGAAAGGCCGGCCGGGTTCCAGAAGAGGGATTCGGCTCCGTCGACGGCCGCCGCGGCCGAGCAGCCCAGAGCCGGGCCCCGGGCCCCGACCGGGGTCTTCAGGAACACCGCGGAGGTGGCGCCGGCCGCCTTGTCCGAGAAAGCGGAGGGGGGGAATATCCCGGCGGACGCGGGAAGCGGCGGCACGAGCGAGGCGGCGAGGAGGAGGACCGGCGCGAGGAAAGCGGGAAGCACTGGACGCCGGATTATACGGGCCAGATGGGAGCCTTGCCCTTCTTCCCCGCGTTCTCGTCGGGAGGCCTCAGGGACATGCTCTCATCGGCCGCGGGAGGCGGCGCCGGGGCGGAGGGCGCAGCCGCGACGGCGGCGGCCTGGATCGGGATCGGCGCGGTGGTCTCGACGCCCGGAGGAACGGGCTTGGGAGCCGGAGCTTCCTGCGGAACCCGCATCGGCGAGAGAACCTCCACGACGGGCATGGCCGCCGCGGCCTTGGGAGCCGGGGCCGCGGCGACGGACTGAGGGGACGGCTTGGCGGCCTGGGACGCCGCGGGCGCGGCCGGCGCGGCGGCAGGCGCTTTGGCCTGGGCCGCGGGACGGGCCGCGGGCGGCGGCCCAGGGGACGCCGTCCTCGGAGCGCGGTCGGCCTCCTCCCGCGCAGGGGGCGGCGCGGAGGCCTGCGGATGCATCCCGCCTTGCAAGTCCCCCAGGCGCTTGAGAAGATTCGAATATTGGGTGTCGTGCTTCTGGACGAAGCCCGAGACATCTCCTCTGAGCTGTTGTATCTCCTTTTCGAAATGCTCGATCTGCATCTTGAGGTTCTGCAGGTAGACGATGGCCGGACTCACGCCTCCGATCATCGTTTTCCCGGTGAGCCCGCCCGCCTCCGGCTTCTTTTCGGGGAGAGGAGGGGGGGCGGAGGCGGGAGGGGGCTTGGCCGGCTCCGCGGCCGCGACCTTCGGTTTCGCCTCTTCGGGATGCCCTGAGACGACTTTCACCGGTTCGGGCTCCATGCCTGCGGCGCGCATGCGCCGTTCGAACTCGGCGGCGAGGTCGGAGGAGTCCGGGCCCGCGACGGCGGAATTGAACCGAGCCCGCAAGAAAACGAATAGACCGATGCCGACGACCAACCCCGCGCCGTACGCATAGAACCAGATATCGGATAGGAACGCCATCGCGCG
>CAYWAR010000442.1:0-2223 GCA_964455765.1 uncultured Elusimicrobia bacterium | reverse complement strand
GCCACACCGCCTCCGTCCACGCGATCTGGGGAGGCTCTCCGACGCCCAAGCCCCTGAAAGGGGTGAGCGACCGCTACTGTAAGACCAGCCCTCAGTTCCGGTGGTCGGCCTTCTTCTCCGAGGAGGACCTGCTCGACGCCCTGCGCAACCACCTCGGCCCCCTGGAGAGGCTCCAGGGCATCCGACTCGGCGCGCGCGACGCCTCCGGCTACCTCACGGACATCCGGGTCTCGGCGGACTCCAAAAGCTATCGGGTGCGCGCCAACGATTTCCGCAATTGGCTGGGGGCCGCCCAGTTCCGAAGCACCCAGGTCTGGCGCATCATCCGCCGAGCCGCGGGCCCCGGCGCCGGCTTTGTCTTCGTCGGACGCGGCTTCGGCCACGGAGTGGGCCTCTGCCAGTGGGGAGCCAAGGAACAGGCCGAGCATGGGAAGGACTACCGCCGCATCCTCTCCTTCTACTTCCCGGGCGCGGAAGTCCTCGCTCCCGACGAATAGATAAGATGGTTCTTGGGCTTGCGGGAAAATCCAGCGGATTTTCCCGCAAGCTCCGCCAAAGAAACGCCACGGACGACATCGCCGCCCGCATGCTCGACAAAGACACCGCTCTTTCTGGATACGATTTCGCTTTCCCCGAGGAAGCCGTGGCCCGGCTCCCGGCCGAGCCGAGGGACTCGGCGCGGCTTCTCGTCCTGCACCGCGCCGACGGAAGGATCGAACACGCGCGCTTTCGCGACATCGGGCGCTGGCTCTCGCCGGGAGACTGCCTCGTCTTGAACACGACGCGGGTCATCCCGGCGGGGCTGGGGGGGCGCATGCCGACGGGCGGCAAGGTGGAGCTCCTGCTGGTCCGGCTGCTCGGGCCCGGCCGTTGGAGCGCGCTATCCTCGCGCCTGAGGAAGGGCCAGGAACTCAACCTCGCGGGAGGGTTCCGCGCGGTGGTCCTGGGCCTCTCCCCCGATGGGGAGTACATCTTGGACTTCCAGCCCGGAGACATCTCCCCCCTTCTTCTAGAACACGGCCTGGCGCCCCTGCCTCCCTACATCCTCAAGGCGCGCGCCGCCACAGGGGCGGCGCGAGAGGCGCACGACCGGCGCTTGGCCCCCGCGGCGGGGCAGAGCGCCGCGGGGACGGCGCGAGAGGAGCACGACCGGCGCGCCGATCTCGAACGCTATCAGACCGTATATGCCGCCCAGGAAGGCTCCATCGCGGCTCCCACGGCCGGGCTCCACTTCACCCCCGGCCTCTTGGCCTCTCTCAAGGAGGCGGGTGTCCTCGCCGCCGAACTGGTCCTCCACGTCGGCCCGGGCACTTTCCGGCCTATCCTCGGGGAGGATGTCGGCGCCCACCGGATGCTCCCGGAACGCTACGAGTTGGGCCCCGAGGCCGCCCGCGCCGTCTCCGAAGCGCGGCGCTTGGGGAGGCGCGTGCTCGCCGTGGGCACCACCTGCTCCCGCACCCTGGAGACCTTGGCAGCGGAGGGAATCCCCCTCCCCGCGGGCGCGGGGGAGACCTCCCTGTTCATACATCCGGGACACCGCTTCCTATGCGTCGACGCCCTGATCACCAATTTCCACCTGCCGAAGTCCACGCCCTTGCTCCTGGCCTGCGCTTTCGCGGGGAGGGAACGCCTCCTGAGCGCCTACCGCGAGGCCGTGGAGAAAGGATATCGGCTCTTCTCCTACGGGGACTCGATGCTCATCCTATGAGCGCCTCCGGCGCCTTCGTCATCACGGCCAAGGACGCCAAAGGCCGCGCGCGGGCGGGCATCCTGCGCACGGCTCACGGGGAGGTGGAGACCCCGGTCTTCATGCCCGTGGCCACGCAGGGCTCCATCAAGGCCCTCTCCCAGGAGGACCTCGACGCCCTGGGGGTCCAGGCCATCCTGGCCAACTCCTACCACCTCTATCTCCGCCCCGGCGCCGGGACGGTCGCCGCGGCCGGCGGCCTGCACTCCTTCATGTCCTATCGCGGCGCCATCCTCACCGACTCCGGCGGCTTCCAGGTCCTGAGCCTCTCCAGCCTGCGGGAAGTCAAGGACGAGGGCGTCACCTTCCGCTCGCACCTCGACGGCTCCGAGCACACCCTCACCCCCGAGAGCGTGGTGGCCCTCCAGGCCGAGCTGGGCTCGGACATATGGACGGCCCTCGATGAGCCCGCGGAATATCCCTGCACGCCGGAGCGCGCGCGGGCCGCCCTGCGCAGGACTCAGCGCTGGCTCGAG
>CAYWAR010000441.1:0-2245 GCA_964455765.1 uncultured Elusimicrobia bacterium | reverse complement strand
CTCAGCGAATAAACGCCGAGCTTGCGGACCTCCGTAACGGCATGCTGGACGGTCTGGGGGATGTCGTGGAGCTTGAGGTCCAGAAAGACCTCGCCGCCATGGCGGCGCACCAGGTCCACGGCCCGCTTGCCGTGGGCCGTGAACAGCCTGAGACCCACCTTGTAGAAACGCACCGTGTCCTTGAGCTTGAGGAGGAGCTCTTCCTCCTCGTGGAGGGAGTCGACGTCGAGGGCGACGATGAGCTCGGTCACGATGCTCCTACGGCTTGGTCCAAGCGGCTCAGGCCATGGTCCTTGAGCAAGCCGGCGAGCCCCCGGTTGATCTCCTGGACCAGGCCGAAACCGCGGTACACCACGCCGGTGTAGACCTGGATGAGGCTGGCTCCGGCGCGCAGGAGGCGGTAGGCGTCCTCCGCGCCGAAGACGCCGCCGGAGCCGATGATGGGCAAGGAGGGTCCGGCGACCCTGCGGACCTCGCGGATGAGGCGGGCGGACCGCTCGAGCAGGGGTGCGCCGCTCAAGCCCCCGCCCTGCTCCGCGGCCTCCGGCGCCCCTTCGCGGGAGAGCGTGGTGTTGGCGCAGATGACGCCCTGGGCCAGCCCGCGCACGACGGGGATGATGTTCTCCACCTCTTCGGTCTCCAAGTCCGGGGATAACTTTACGAAAAGCGGACGCTTAAGAGCGTTGACCGCGCTCAAGGCGGTCAATATCCTCTCGAGCCTGAGCTTCTCCTGCAGACGCCGCAGGCCCCGGGTATTGGGCGAGGACACGTTGAGGGCCAGGTAATCGGCGTAGGGGGCGAGCGCGGCGAAGGCCTTGGCGTACTCCGCCGGAGCGTCCTCCGGCGCGACCTCCGCGTTGACCCCGATGCTGACTCCCAGAGGAGCGGTCCTGGGGCCGGAGCGCGCCAGGCGCCGGGCCGCGGCCTCGGCGCCTTCGTTGTTGAACCCCATGCGATTGACCAGGGCAAAGCGCCCGGGATAGCGGAAGAGCCTCGGCCGCGGATTGCCCTCTTGCGGACGCGGAGTCACCGTCCCCAGTTCCAGGAAGCCGAAGCCGAAAGCGGGCAGTATCCCGGCGAGCCGGCAGTCCTTGTCGAAGCCCGCGGCCAGTCCCACGGGATTCTCGAAATCCAGGCCCGCCACCCTCACGCGCAGGGAGGGGTCGCGGTAGGCGAAGCGTCCCCGGATGGCCGAGGCCGTCCACGGGGTCTTTTGCGCGAGCTCCAGGAGGCGGAGGGCGCGCTCATGGGCCGACTCCGGATCCATGCGGAAAAGGAGCGGCCGCAGGACGCGTTCGTAGAGGCCGCCGCTCAGGGCTTCTTCTCCCGCCGGAAAAGGTCGGCGTCCAGATAAGGGTTGGGGTCCGAGCCCCAGGCGGACTTGAGCTCCCCGCGCACGAGGAGAGGGACGCCCGGCTTGAGGGAGAGGATCGTATTTTTCTCCTCCAGGCTCAGCCGGCCGTAGCTGCAGCGGATCCGGACCTTCTGAGCGGTTTCCAGCCAGAAATAACCGGTGGTGCGGCCCACCTCGCCGCCGTCCTTGTAGCTCCCGCGCACGGAGACGACCTTGTTCTGAAGCGTCTTGTCCGCGAGGAGGGTGGGCAAGGGCCAGGGCGGCTGGGCGAGCAGTTCGGTCTCCACCTCGGCGAGCCGCCGGCGGATGTCACCCTCCTTCTCCGGTTCGGCCGTGCGCAGGGAGGAGAGGAGCTCCGCCCTGGCCGCGTCCCATCTCTTCTCCTTGATCAGGCCCAGGGCCTTGGAGTAATGGTCCTCCCGGGGCCCCTCCGGGGCGACGCGGACGTCGCCCCCGCCTTGGGAGGACCCGGAAGTCTGGCCCCAGGGCCCTTGCTCCTCTTCCTTGCTCTCCGGCGGCTGTTCCTGGCAGGCGGTCAAGGCGAGAACGGCGGACGCGGCGACGACGGCACGGAAAGGGATCATGATTTTCCTCCTTCGCGCAGGAAAACGACGCGTCCTTCGACGATCGTGGCGCGGGCCGCTCCACGCAGGCTTTTCCCCAGGAAGGGACTATTGCGGCTCTTGGACCGGAAGGGAAGAGCGACACGAAGGCGCGCCAGGGGATCGATGACCGTGATATCCGCGTCCGCCCCCCGGCGCAGATGCCCCTTGGCGGCCAGGCCCAGTATCCTGGCCGGCGCGCAGGAGAGGCGCTCGACGAAGCTCCTTCGGGTGAGGATTCCCTTGGCCACCAAGGCCAGGGAGAGGGGAAGCAAGGTCTCCAGGCCGA
>CAYWAR010000440.1:0-2252 GCA_964455765.1 uncultured Elusimicrobia bacterium | reverse complement strand
CCGCGCTCCGAGGGCGGCGCGCCCATGCGCGCCGCCCCCGCCGCCGCGCGGCGGGAACTGCCCTACGCCGCGGACCTCGTGCGCTTCATCCGCTCCCGCGCGGAGCGCGGCCGGGGGGATTTCGCGCTGGCCGTGGCGGGCTACCCGGAGACGCACCCCGAAGCCGCCTCCCCGGAGGAGGACCTGCGCCGGCTCAAGGAAAAAGTGGACGCGGGCGGGGACTGGGTCATCACCCAGCTCTTCTTCGACAACGCCGAGTACTTCGCGTTCGTGGAACGAGCCCGCCGCCTGGGGATCACCGCCCCCATCGTCCCCGGCATCATGCCCGTCACGAGCTTCCAGCAGACCCGCAAGTTCACCCAGATGTGCGGCACGCGCCTCCCCGAGCCCATGCTCCGGGACCTGGCCGCCCTAGCGGAGGATCGGGAGGCGGTCATCGGCTACGGGATCGAGCATGCCGTGCGCCAATGCCGGGAACTCCTCGCCCGCGGAGCCCCGGGCATCCATTTCTACACGCTCAACAAGTCCCACTCCACCGAGACCATCCTGGCCGAACTCCGTCGAAACGCCTGAGGATGCGGCCCCTCCTGCTCGCCGCGGTTTTGCTGGCGGCGGGGACTCCCCTGCGGGCGGAAGGCGTCCCCGCCTCCTCGGGCACGGTCGGCTCCATCACCTTCCAGCGCAAGAACGTGTTCGACCCCTCGGTGGCGGGCGAGGATTGGTGGGTCTTCTCCGCGGCCAACCGGATACACATCCTGACGCGGGAGAGGGTCATCCGCGACGAGCTCCTCCTCCTTCCCGGCCGCCCCTGGGACACGCTGGCCGCGCAGGAGACCGAGCGGAACCTGCGCTCGCGCAACTTCATCCGCCGCGCGGAGGTGCGCGCCAAGCCCGGTCTCGGAGGGCTCCTGGACCTGGAGGTCCTCACCCAGGACGCGTGGACGCTCAAGCCCCAGATGTCGGTCGGGACGGAGGGAGGCGACCGCTACCTCATCTACGGGGTGGAAGAAAACAACATCCTCGGGCTGGGCAAGACCGTGTCCCTCTACGGCGCGGAGGTCGGCTCCGAACGGCGCAGCGAGGCGCGCTACGCGGACCCGCGCGTCTGGGGCACCTGGTTCCAACTGACCGGCCTCTACTCCAAGACTCGGCGCGGCGACGAGATCGGCGTCCTCCTTGAAAGGCCGTTCTTCTCCCTGGACACCGACAACTCCACGCGCCTGGCCTGGACGAGGACGATCCAGGAGGACAAACTCTACGACGACGGGGCCGAGTTCTCCAAATTCATCCGGAACACCCACGTCACCCAACTCGAGTGGGGGTTCAAGGCCTTCCAGACCGGGTCGCAGACCCAGCGCGGGCGCATCGGCTATGAGCTCGAGAAATCCTGGTTCGACCCCTCGCCTGAGACCCTGCCCGGCTCCCTGCCCAAGGACCGCACCCTCTCGGGACCCGTCGCCGGCTGGTCCATCGTGCGGCCGGATTACATCCAGGAGACCCACATCGACCGCATCAAGCGCGTGGAGGACTTCAACCTCGGCAACGAGTTCTCCGCGCGCGGCGGACCGGCCCTGGAGTCCTGGGGCTCGGACAAGGACCGCTGGAAGGTCTCCGCCATGGACCAGCAAGGGCTCCGGCTCTGGGAGGAGGCCTTCCTCCTGGGCCAGGCGGGGATCCAGGGACGCCTCTCGGGCGGCCGCGCCGAGAACTCCCTCTTTTACGCGAACCTCAATTTCTTCGACAAGCTCCACCGTCCTTTCTCCCAGACGCTGGTCGGCCACCTGGAGTACAACGCGACCGGCAGGCTCGACGGGGAGAACCAGATACTCCTCGGAGGGAACACGGGGCTGCGCGGCTACAAGAACAACAGCTTCGCCGGGACCCGCTCCCTGCTCCTGAACCTCGAGGACAGGTTCTTCCACGACCGGGAGTGGTTCCACCTCCTCTATCTCGGCGGCGTGGCTTTCGTGGACACCGGGTGCGCGAGCCCCGGTTCGCCGGCCCGGGGGCAATGGAAGACGGACGTGGGATTCGGGGTCCGGGTCTCGCCGTCCCGTTCCGCCGGCGGCGGGGTCCTGCGCATCGACCTCGCCTACGCTCTCAATCCGGGCCCGGGGGGCAGCCGCTGGGTGCTCTCCCTGCGCGGCGGCCAGGCCTTCTCCATATTCAACAGCGCCAACCGGCGAGTCCTGCGCCGGGCCGAGGGGGCCGTGAGCGAGGAAGGGGCCGGGAGCCGCCTGCGCCGCCGCTGA
>CAYWAR010000439.1:0-2256 GCA_964455765.1 uncultured Elusimicrobia bacterium | reverse complement strand
GGGCTCGTCCATGAGCAGGACGTTGGGCGGATCGAGGAGAAGCTTGGCCAGCGCCAGGCGGCTCTTCTCCCCGCCGCTGAGGACCTTCGTCTTCTTATGCACCGCGTCCCCCGGGAAGAGGAAGGTGCCCAGCACGGTGCGCACCATGAGCTCGGGATTGAGCCGGTCGTTGCTCAGGGCTTCCTGGAGGACGGTCTTCTCCGGGCCGAACTGCCCTTCCCGGTGCTGGGAGAAATAGCCGACGCTGACCTCGTTGCCGACCACCCTCTCCCCGGCGTCGATGCCGATCACGCCGGCGAGCACCTTGAGCAGGGTGGATTTCCCGGCCCCGTTGTGCCCGATGAAGGCCATCTTCCAGCCGCGCTCCAGATCGAAGTCGAGCCCTTCGTAGACGCGGACGGGGCCGTAGGATTTGAACACCTTCTTGAGGGAGAGCACGCGCACCCCCGCGCGCTGGGGCTGGGGGAAGCGTATCTTGACGGTCTTGGCGTCGGCCGGGAGCACGATCCTCTCGAGCTTATCGAGGCGCTTGATCATGCTCTGCGCCCGACTCGCCGTCGAGACGCGCGCCCGGTTGCGGTCGATGAAGTCCTGCATCTTCTCGATCTCTTCCTGCTGGCGCTTCCAGGCGGATTCGAGCCGGAGGCGCTCCGCCTCCCGTTCCCGCAGGAAGAACTCGTAGTCGCCGTGATAGACCTTGAGCGTCCTATCCTGCACGCTCACGATGGCGCGGCAGACCGAGTTGATGAAGGCCCGGTCGTGGGAGATGAGGAACACGGCCCCGGGGTAATACTGGAGATGCTTCTGCAGCCAGAAGAGCGAGTCGATGTCGAGATGGTTGGTGGGCTCGTCGAGGAGGAGGAGGTCGGGCTCCTTGAGGAGCAGGCGCGCCATGGCCGCGCGCATGGCCCAGCCGCCGCTGAGTGCGCGCGAGTCCTTCTCGAAATCCGGGACCTTGAAGCCGAGTCCCATGAGCACGGCCTTGGCCCGGGCCTTGAGCCTGCCGTCGGGGTCCGGACAGTCGGCCAAGGTTTGGTCGAGAACGGTCCCCTCGAAGATGGGCGCGTTCTCCTGGGGGAGATAGCCCACCGTCGTGCCGCGCCGGAGCGTGAATTCGCCGCTGTCGGGCTCCTCCGCTCCGAGCAGCATCTTAAATAGCGTGGACTTGCCGGCGCCGTTGGGGCCGACCAGGACGAAACGGTCCCCGTCGTTGATCTGCAGGGAGGCGTCCTCGAAGAGCGTCTGCTGCCCGTAGGATTTATGCACGCCCCGCAGGGTGATCATGCCGGGAAAAGGGACAGGATGCGGCCGGGGTCCTCCAAGCCGCCGCGATAGAGGACGCGGCGTTCCTCATCGAGCACCAGGAGGGTGAACTCTCCCACGCCCAGCAAGCCGCATACCCGGCCGTTGCCGTCGGCGAGGACCGGGAAACCGAGTTCGAAGCGGGTGGAGGTGGCCCGCACGCTCTCGGGAGTCCCCATATACTCGATGCCGACCACCGGGACGCCCTCGCGGGCAAGAGAGCGGGAGAACATGGTCGCTCCGGGAAGCCTGCTCCCGCAGTGCGCGCAGGCGCCGGAATAGACGATGAGCAGGGACCGTTTTCCGCGCGTCAGGCCCGAGAGGGACCGCTCGTAGCCCGAGGAGTCGGGCAGGATGAAATCACCCACCGGTGCCGTCTCCTCCCCCGTCGGGGACGGAGCGGGCGGCGGACCGGAAGGGCCCGGGCCGGGCAAGAGGACCGATTTCGAAACCACGCCCACGACCTGCAATAAATGGAGGAGCGGGGGAGGGACTTGGGGGAGGGCGGTCCGGCCGCGGTCGGCGTGCGAGGCTAAGAGCGCGGCCAGGCCGAAGCCGGCCAGCATCCGACCCCATCGCAGCGGGCCTCTCCTCGACATCCGGTCCCAAAGTCCCCAGCCGAAGAGCGCCCCGAGCCCCGCGCAGCCCCAGATCGCGGCCCGATCCCATCCTTCCAGCAGGAAGGCCCTGCCGGAGAGGGCGTGCAGGAACGCGCCGACCCCGAGAGTGCCGGCGCAGTAGAGAAGCAGCAGCGGGAAGAAACGGCGCACCCCGACCGATGCGGTGAAGGAGGCGAAGCCCAAGAGGATGAGCGAGAGCCAGGCGAGCGGCGGAAGGCTCGGGGCCATTAGGGGTTGTGAAACAAAAACATGGACACTTTGGAGGCCCATGTTTGAGGCGAATTCGAGGCGCGAGGAGGGAGCAATGCCGCAGCGCATTGTAACCGACGAGCAA
>CAYWAR010000438.1:0-2257 GCA_964455765.1 uncultured Elusimicrobia bacterium | reverse complement strand
GACGGCGACGAGGCCCGGCTCATGAAGGCCTTCGCCGAGTGAAGCCGCTCTTCCTGGCGGCGCTCATCCTCTGGGCCGCGGGCTGTTCTCGCAAGGACCCCTGCGCCTTCCTCGCCGCGCGCTACGAGGCCTTGCCGGCCCTTGAGCCCATCCCCAAGGAAGGCAGCCACGAGCTCCGGGTCCTCTACCTGGAGGATGAGCGAGTGCCCGGGCTCGACGCCGCCGGCCGGGCCGCTCTCTACCGCAAGGCGGAGGCGTTATCCGGCCGCTGGCTGGGCTATCGCATCCGCCTGCGCGAGGTGGGCGCCAGGAATCTGCGCGCCGAGTTCAGCCGGCCCGACGCCCCGTTCCGGCGTCCCAAGGAGGCCGCGTGCATCGCGAGTTGGGATTTCGACCCCGAGGCCAAGAAGGGCCGCGCGGTGCTCGAAGGGCTCCTGGCGCGGGAATATGTGGCCCGCGGCGAAACGCTATTCTCCCGCCTCTTCCCCGGGACGGCCGGGAAGCCTCCGGCCGAGGCCCGGCGTCTGGCCCTCGAACGCTTCATGGGCATCCACCGATCCCTCTTCGCCGTTCCCGCCCGCGGAGGCCCCCTGCTCCGGAACGCGCTCGACCGGGCGATGTATTCCTATCTCTTTTGGGCCTCCTACCTGCGCGAGGCCTCGGAGGCCGACTTCTATCTGACCAACGCCGCCCTGGTGGTCCCGGACAACGACATGCCCATCTACGTGCTGGCCCGCGGAGGCCTGACCACGGGCTTCGTCGACAACGCGCCCCAGTCCCCCTACGGCGGGGTGGGGATCGTCACGCTTCTTCCTTTCTTGAGCGGGGCGCGCCTGCTCGACCCCTCCGCCGCCCCCACGACGCGCGAGGAAAACCTCGACGCCGCGGCCACGATGGTCCTCCATGAGCTGGGGCATCTCTTCGCGCGCTATGGGGAGAAGTACGGGGAGCCCGGCTGCGTGCACGTGGCCTCCGAGGACTTGCGTTACTTCCGCTGGCACGCGGCGATCCGGGAGGCGGACAACCGCTGCTCCGCCCTGCCCGAGCTCCTATCGAGATTCTAAACGGGCTCCTGCGGATGAGGGGGGGCATTGACATTCCGTAGCAATATGCTACACTATGACTATGGGACAGCCAGTCCGTATTGCGGATGAATTGGTTCTGGAAGCCCGGCTTGCAAGTGAGATCGAGGATCGATCCATTACCGGTCAGATAGAATTTTGGGCTCATTTGGGGCAGGCCATTGAACGCTTGCTTCGGGGAGATCAAGTGCTTGCGCTTCGGAGGGCCGGTTTAGTCAAGCCTTTGTCCGCCTTGATGGAATCGGCGGGTACAGAAGAAGGCCGAAGCCGGGTTATTGATTACCTCAAAGGGCTGCCATATCCGCAGTATGAACCCGCACCCAGCAGGCCCGGACTGTTGATACGGATCGACAAGGACGGGAAGCGAACCGTAGGGCGATTCATCAACCGTCGATTCACTCCAGCCGATTGAAAGTGATGCTGCCCGAGCTGGACCAGCGGCCGATCATTGTCGCGATTGCGGGCCCAAACGGCGCGGGCAAGACGACGTTCCATGACATCCACCTGAAGTACGCCGGTCTCAGATATATCGAAGCCGACGCTCTCGCCGAGCAGCTTGGTATTGACGCGTATGAGGCGGCAAAGATGGCCGACGCCTTGCGGCGTGAGCTCATGGCGCAGCGTGAAAGCTTCGCGTTCGAGACCGTATTCTCCGACCCGGTCGGAGACAAGCGTAAGTTCCTAAAGGAAGCCGTCGGCATCGGCTACACCGTATTGCTGTGCTTCATCGGCCTCGCGAGCGCCGACCTGTCCGAGGAGCGCGTGAGCATGCGCGTTTCCAGGGGAGGCCATGACGTGCCGACCGAAAAATTGAAATCGCGCTTTCCCCGTACCATGGCGAATCTTAAGGCCTCCATCCGGGAGCTTCCAATCGTGTGCATTTTCGACAACAGTGACCCGGGGAGCCCATTTCGCAAGGTTGCGGTGTTCAAGGACGGCCGACGGATGAGCGATCATGCGATAGCGCCGGCTTGGCTTGAGCCCCTGATGGGATAGCCTTGGCCGCCTATCGGCGGCCGGGGGAGGGCAGGCGGGAGGAGAGGGCCGACTTCTCCCCGGGGGTGAGGAAGCCGGTGGCGTAGAGCGCTGCGGGGACCAGCAGCAGCGAGAGGGCCCGCGCGGCGAGCCAGGCGGTTTGGGAATCCGGCCGCGCGGTCTTGGCCCCGGTGAGCAGG
>CAYWAR010000437.1:0-2263 GCA_964455765.1 uncultured Elusimicrobia bacterium | reverse complement strand
ACCGCTACGGGGACTCCCCGCTGGGCATGGTCGAGTCCGCCCTGGAGTACGTCCGGGTCTGCGAGAAGAACGGCTACCACGACGTCATCTTGTCCATGAAGGCCTCGAACCCCAAGGTGATGATCGAGGCCTACCGCCTCTTGGCCGCCCGGATGGCCGACTGCGGCATGGACTATCCTTTCCACCTCGGCGTCACCGAGGCCGGCGACGGCGAGGACGGGCGGATCAAATCCGCCATCGGCATCGGTTCGCTCCTCGAGGACGGCATCGGCGACACGATCCGCGTCTCCCTCACCGAGGACCCGGAGGCGGAGATCCCGGTCTGCCGCGCCTTGGCTCGAGGCTTTCAGCCCGGTTTCCGCCGGGCCGAAGCCGCCCCCTCCGGTCCCCCCCTCCCCTTCGACTCCTTCAGCTTCGCTCGGCGCGAGAGCGACTCGGTGCGGGTGGGCCCCTTCCGTATCGGGGGCAGGCACCCCATCCGCGCGGCGAGCCCGCTCCCCTTGGGCGGCGCGCAGGCTCTGCGCTCGCTCCTCGCGCGCCGCTCCCCCTCGGGCCGGGGACCCGAGCTCATCGAGGCGCGCCTGGGCGCCGCGGGAGACGCCGAGGCTCTTCTCGGCCTGCGAAAGGCCCTCTCCCCGGAGTCCTCCGCCATCGCCTTCCTTGTGCGCTTCGCCTCGCCCGCGCTCGCGCAGTCTCACCTCGGCTGCGCGGACCTCGCGGCGCTCGACGCTCCCTTCTCCCCCGAGGCATGGACGGCTTTCCTGGGCGCGGCCAAGTCCCGGGGCCTCCCGGTCCTGGCCTCCGGAAAAGACGCTCAAGAAGCCGCCGGACTCGAAGCCTCCTGCCGCGCGCTCGGAGTCCCGGCCCTCGTCGAGCTCTCGGGGGCGCAGGGTCGCTCACTCCTTAAGGAATACCGCCTCCTCGCGGCGCGACTCTCCCTCTCCGGCTCCAAGGCGCCCATCCATCTGCGCGCCCCGCGAGCGGACGATGCCCTGGACCAGACCCTCTCGTCCTCCGTGCTTCTGGGCGGCCTGCTCTGCGACGGGCTGGGGGACTGCGCGCAGGCCGACTCCGCCCTGGATGCGGACGGGGGGCTCGACCTGGTCTACGACATCCTCCAGGGCGCGGGGGCGCGCGTCACCAAGACCGAGTTCGTCTCCTGCCCCTCCTGCGGGCGCACCCTCTTCGACCTCCAGTCCACGACCGCGCGCATCCAGGCCAAGACCGGGCATCTCAAGGGCGTGAAGATCGCCATCATGGGCTGCATCGTCAACGGCCCGGGCGAGATGGCGGACGCGGATTTCGGCTATGTCGGAGGCGCCCCCGGCAGGATCAACCTCTATGTCGGCAAGGAAGTCGTGAGGAAAGGGATCCCGACCGAGGAGGCCGACGAAGCCCTCGTCGACCTTATCCGATCGAATGGGAGATGGGTGGACCCCCCCCAGGGAGCGACGACATGATGAAGACCGGCACACCGACGCAAGAGATCATCGAGGAACTTCTCTCGAAGACGGCCGAAACGGCCCGAAGGGAAAAGGAGGCCCCCGAGGACGAAGAGGATCCCTCCAAGATCAAGCAGCGCAAGCCCCCCTCGCGAGGGCTCTGCCGGCGCTGCGGGCAGAACAAGCCCATCAACCGCCTCATGCTCTGCTACCCCTGCTGGGTGAAGACCGAGCTGGAGGACCACGGCTGGAGGGAAGGCATGCCCCACCCCTCCTGGTGCCACTGCTCGGGAGTCGACGGGCACCCGAGGAAGTCGGGAGGCAACTAGCCCGGAGGCCCGGAGGCCTCCGGGCTTCAAGGTCTTGCGTTTTTCGTGTATGAGCCGTCCCTTTTCCTCTTCACTATTCCGTTTACGCGCCGCCGTGCTCGGCGCGGCGGCGGTCTGCGCGGCGGCCGCGCGGGGCGCGGCCGTGCGCGGCTGGTGGATCGACTACTCCGAACCCCCGCGGAAAGCGGACCTCATGGTCGTGCTCGCCGGAAGCTATTCCCGCCCCCTCTACGCCGCCGACCTCTACAAGCAGGGCCTGGCTCCCGAGATCTGGCTCGCGCGCGTACACCGCCCTCCCGCCGACCTGCGGGCCGTGTCCTTAGGGGTGTCTCTGCCCGCCGAGGAGGAGATCAACCGGCAGATACTGCTCAAGAGCGGGGTCCCCGCCTCGGCCGTCCGCCTCTACGGGACGGGGGTGATGAGCACGGCCAACGAGGCGTCGTCCTTCTCCCGGGCCGTGGAAACCCGGGGCAAGACCGTGCTCCTCGTGAC
>CAYWAR010000436.1:0-2269 GCA_964455765.1 uncultured Elusimicrobia bacterium | reverse complement strand
CCACCCCGACCCCGCTCGCTCGGGCGGGCTGGGCCTCCTGCCTCATCCCGAGCAGGGACCTCAACTGGCTGTCGGTGTTCCGGGCCATCCGCAGGGCCTCGCGCGACTTGTCGAACTCGGAGACCATGTAGCCCATGCGGGCGCGGATGACCATGTTGTCCGCTTTCGTGATCCAATAATCCGTATGCCGCCCGGCCAGGAAACCGGCCCAGACGGTGAGCGCGCTCCACGCAACGCCGGCGAGCAGGAGGAACGACAGGGAGAACCTCCCCTTGAGCATGGGAAGGTCCGTATGCGGGATGATCAGGACCGTCGCGTTGCGGTTGAGGGTGCGCGCGATTTTCCGCAAGGAAGAGGACCAGTTTCTTGGCACAGGAGGTACTATTGTACCCGCGGCTCACCGGAGTGTCAATACGGCGCCTGTTAAAAAATCAGGACGAGCTTCCCGGTCGTGGTCCCGGATTCCAGCGCCGCGTGGGCGTCGGCCGCCCGCTCGAAGGGGAACTCCCGGACGGGAACCGGCGAAAGCCTCCCCTCCGCGGCCCAGTCCAGCATCCGCTCCATGGCCTTCTGCGCCACTTCGAAGCGGGAGAAAAGATTCACCACGTTGAACCCCATCACCCCGCGGTTCTCATAGGTCATCCTCAGGGGAGAGAAGACCGGCACCCGGAGCCTGTTCCAGGCCAGGCGCAGGAGGTTCGGCTTCTCCTCCCCGCGGGTGAATATCTCCGCGAACCCGTACACGACGAGGCGGCCCCCGGCCGCGAGGCGTTCGTATCCTTCGCTCAGCGTCCTCACCCCGTTGGCGTCGAATATGGCGTCGTAGCCCTGCGGGGCGTGCCGCCGCGCCCTTTCCCATAGGTCCTCGCTCGACCGGTCGATGACGGCTCCGGCCCCGAGTTCCCGGCATAGAGCCGCCTTGGCCGGGCCTCCGACCACGGCCACGGTCGGGCACCCGGCGATGCGCGCGAGCTGGAGCAATGCCGTCCCCACCCCTCCGGCCGCGGAGTGGATGAGCAGCCGCTCGCCTTCCCGGACCCTGGCCGCCTCATGCAGGCCGTACCAAGCGGTCAGGAATGCGGCGGGGAAGGCGGCGCAGGACGCCAAGCTCCAGCCCTCCGGGCAGGGCCAAAGCTGCCGCCGGTCGACCACCTGCATGTCCGCGTAGCCCCCGAAGCGCCTCACGCCGAACACCCGCTCGCCCACGCGCAGCCCCTGAGCCCCCGGACCCAGCGCGTCGACCTCGCCGGCGAACTCGAAGCCCGGGACGATGGGGTAGAGTCCGCGCGCCGCCTGGTAATACCCGGTGCGCACGAGGCAGTCGGCGTAGTTGACCCCCGCCGCGCGCACGCGCACGCGCGCCTGGCCCGGCCCCGGGACCGGGTCCGGGCCCTCTTTGGCCTCCAGGGCCGAGCGTCCCCCGGGCTTGCGGACGAGGAGGAGTCTCATTGAGCCTTTATACTAATTTTGTAGAATACCCGGCTCCAATGACCGAGCTGCGAGACTCCTTCCTTTCCTATTTCGACCGCAAAGGCCATCTCATCTGCGCCGGCGTCCCCTTGGTGCCGGAAGGCGACCCGTCCCTCCTTTTCACTTCCGCCGGGATGGTGCCCTTCAAGCCGTATTTCCTGGGACTCAAAAAGGGCCTCTCGCGGGTCACCTCCTGCCAGAAATGCTTCCGGACCACGGACATAGACCGGGTCGGAGAGACCCTGCGCCACCTCACCTTTTTCGAGATGCTCGGCAACTTCTCCTTCGGGGATTACTTCAAGGAGGACGCGATCTCCTTCTGCTGGGATTTCCTGACCCGCGTGGCCGGACTCGACCCCAAGCGCCTTCACCCGACCGTGTTCCTGGAGGACGAGGAGGCCTCGGCGCTCTGGCGCAAGCAGGCCGTCCCCAACCCCGTCGTCCGCTTGGGGGCGGACTCCAACTTCTGGGCCATGGGCCCGACGGGGCCTTGCGGCCCCTGTTCCGAGGTCTACTACGACCTCGGTCCGGACCGGGGCTGCGCAAAGGCCTCCTGCGCGGTGGGCTGCGACTGCGACCGCTACCTGGAAATCTGGAACCTCGTCTTCATGCAGTACGAGCGCGTCGAAGGCGGCGCGCTCAAGCCCCTCCCGTTCAAGAACATCGACACCGGGATGGGGCTCGAGCGCCTCGCCATGCTCGTCGAGGGGAAGGAGTCCCCATTTGAGACCTCGCTCTTCGAGCCCATCCTGCATAGGTGCATGGAGCTGCTTCCCTCCGGACCGGAGGGGCCCGAGGC
>CAYWAR010000435.1:0-2285 GCA_964455765.1 uncultured Elusimicrobia bacterium | reverse complement strand
GGGAGCGGATGTGCTTGAGCCGCTCCCGCATCCGCGCCATGCGCCGCAGGGCGCGGGGAGGCAGAGGCCTGCGGCCCCGGAGCACCTCCGTCTCCTGGTTGGCCCCCAGCGTGACGCGCGAGTCCGCGTCCTCACCCGCGTTGCTGACCGAAACCTCTCCCTCGTCGAAGACCGCCACCGCGGTGTCCTCGGCGCCGGAAGTCTCCACGCTGAACTCGGTGCCGCGCACCGCGGCGACCGCCCCCTGCGTGCGCACGCGCACGCGGGAGCCGGAGAAGAGCTTGCGCAGCTTCGCGCTCAGGAGCCCGAGCTTCAGGGTGAACCAGGAATCCCGGGAGTCGAGAGAACCCACGATGAATTCCGTGTCCGGGCCGAGCTCGATGAGGCTCTCGGCGTCGAGCGCGAGCTCGGCCCTGGACTTGGGACCGGTGACCAGGCGGTCTCCGTCCTCGATCGGCATGTCGGCCTCGGCCGGGGAGCCGTCCTCCTCCGATCCGGAGAACAGGGTGACCTCTCCCTCCACTTCGCTCACACGGGCGTCCCATGCCGCCTCCTGGGCGGCCAAAGGAAGCGTGAGACCCAGAGCGAACGCCGGAAGAAAAAGAGACATTCAGACCTCCCGCACCAGGCGGAAGAAGCGATGCTTCCCGACTTTCAGGTGGACGGGGCCGTCCGGACGGCCTGAGAAGAACGCCTGCAAAGGCTCGTCCTTGAGCTTGAGGCCCTCCGCGGAGACGGCGCCCTGCTCGAGGAGGCGCTGGGCCTCCTTGCGGGACTTCGCGGCCCCGATGGCGAGAAGGAAGGTGCTCCAGGACGCGGCGAGCGCACCCGCGCTCACCGGGGCTCGGGGCACATCCTCGGGGACCTCGCGCCGGGAGAAGGCCGACTCGAAGAACTCCCTTTCGGCCTGGGCGGCCGCCGGCCCGTGGAAGCGCGCGGTGAGCTCCGAGGCAAGCGCCTTCTTGGCCTCCATCGGGTGCAGGCGGCGGACCTCGTCCAAGTCCCGAACGGTCAAGAGCTCGAAGTAGCTTCCCATGAGCTCGTCGGAGACCTTCATGAGCTTGCCGAAGACCTCGCGGGGAGGCTCGTTGAGTCCGACGGAATTCCCGTAGGATTTCGACATCTTCTTGCGCCCGTCCAGGCCGTTGAGCAGGGGAAGCGTCATGGCGACTTGCGGCTCGAGCCCCGCGTCCTTCTGCATCTGGCGTCCCATCACCAGATTGAACAGCTGGTCGTTGCCCCCCAGTTCCACGTCCGCCTTCACGGCCACGGAATCGTGGCCCTGCAGGAGCGGGTAGAGCATCTCCAGCAGGGTGATGGGGGTCCCGGCGGCCATGCGCTGGCGGAAATCCTCCCGCTCGAGGAGCTGGCCGACGGTGTGCCGGGAGAGCGTCGCCAGCAGGGCTTCCCGCACGAAAGGCTCGAGCCACTCGGAGTTGAAGCGCACCTCCGTGCGCGCGCGATCGATGACCTTAAAGGCTTGGTCGGTGTAGGTCTGGGCGTTGGCGGCGATGGCGTCGGCGGTGAGCGTGGGCCGGGTGGCATCCCGCCCCGAGGGGTCCCCGACCCGGGCGGTGAAATCCCCGATGATGAGGACGGCGGTATGGCCCAGGTCCTGGAATGCCCGGAGCTTGGAGAGGACCACCGTGTGGCCCAGGTGGAGGTCGGGGCTGGTCGGGTCGACCCCGAGCTTGACGCGCAGGGGAGAGCCCCGGCCGAGCTTCTTGAGCAGTTCACCCTCGCTGAGCACCTGCACCGTGCCTCGGCGCAGATGCTCCAGGGCCTTATGCGGGTCGGTCGCCATCCCCGGGATGTTACTTTTTCTTGAGCCTTTCCATCCAGTCGATCGCCCGCCGCCGCTCCGCCGGATCCGGCGTCAGGGACGCATAGGCGCCCACCGCGCGCCGGGCGTCCTCGGCGCGCCCCGCCTGCT
Organism: uncultured Elusimicrobia bacterium; assembly: GCA_964455765.1. Lineage (GTDB taxonomy): Bacteria > Elusimicrobiota > Elusimicrobia > UBA1565 > UBA1565 > CAYHRV01. Next base: position 352 of record CAYWAR010000435.1, on the reverse strand, counting down.
CGTAGGCCAGCCCGAGATTGAAATAGGCCGGAGCATAGGCCGGGTCTTTCTTTTCCACCACATAGCTCCAGGCCCGCAGCGCCTCCTCGACCCTGCCGGTGCGCAGGAGCACCAGCCCCAGGTCGTTATGGGCATCCACGAGGTCCGAGACCGCGATCGCTTCCCGGAAACTCGCCTCGGCCTCGGGGTAGCGGTGGGCCAGGAAATAGGCCCGTCCCAGGTTATAGATGACCGTTGCGGTGCGCCGCTCCCGGGCGGAGGCGAGGTAGAGGCCCTCGGCCGACGCGGCGTCTCCCAGAGCGAGGGCCGCGTTCCCCCAGTTGTTCCAGGACTCGGGAAGCGCGCGCAGGCT
>CAYWAR010000434.1:0-2286 GCA_964455765.1 uncultured Elusimicrobia bacterium | reverse complement strand
CGTCGGTGCCCAGGCAGGCGCGGGTCTTGGCCGCCGCCCCCTGGGACTTCGCCGAGCCCAATTTGCCCACTTCCGAGGACCAGCCCTTGGCCCCTCCCTGCGCGTCCGAGAAGCGGGCATAGGCGCTCTTCCTTCCTCCCGGCCCGGGCTGAGGCTGCTGGCCGCCGCCGCCTCCGATGGGACCGACGTCCCCCGGAGCTTGGTCGCTGGGATTGCCGGTGCCGCCGCCCCCGGTGGGACTGGAGCCGGGCCAGGGCTTGCAGCCCTGTAGGTCGCCCTTCTGGCTGGCCTCCTTGCCCCACTTGCCCCACTCGGCCATGCTCAACTGGACGACGTCCCCGTTCTTGTTCTTGCAGCTCATGCCCTGCGGGCCGCCCGTGAGGCTCTTGAACGCGTCGCCGATGGCCCCGCCCATGGGCTCGAAGAGGCCCTTGCCGAGCAGGTTCTCGATGGCGGTCTTGATGAGCGTCTCCTCGACCATCTTGCCCCGCTCGAACTCCTTCCAGGCCTTCTTCTTCCACTTGAGGTCCATCTCCTTCTCCATCTCCATCTTGCGCCGCAGGAACTCGAGGGACTCGCCGAGGCTCTTGCTGTCCTTGGTGTTGCTCCCTCCGGGCCCCTTGTCCGCCTCACCGCCGCTGGGCCCTCCGGCTCCGGCCCCGCCGTAGCCGCCGGGGATGGCCTCCTTCGCCGCCTGGTCCAAGGCTCCGGACGCGGACCCTCCCTTGTTCATCAAGTCGCCCTGCCTGGAGCTCGCTCCTTTCATGGCCTCGGCTCCTCCGCCGGGCGCCGTGGAGCGCGGAGCCGCTCCCTTGTAGCCGGGAGCCGCCTGGCTGCGCGTGAGCGCGTTGCTGTCCCCGGCGCGATTGGGGACGTTGCTCGCGTTGATGGCCGGCAAGGTGAAGGAAGCCCCGCTGCCTCCCCCGCCGCCTCCCACGCCTCCGCGCAGAGCCCCCTGCATCTTGGGATGCGGCGCGGGGAGTTTCGCGGCCTTCGTGGCCGCGGAAGCGCCCTTCTGCGCCGCGGCCAGCGCGTCCTTCCAGCCCGAGTCCGTCTTGGGCGGCGCGGCCGCGTCGACCGAGGCCGAGGGCTTCTGCACCATGCTCGGGCCCATGATGAGGGCGCTGGGGTCGCGCACGTTGAGCGGCGTGATCACGTCGCTGCCCTGCCCGATGAGGCCGCCCGGGGACATGGACCCGGTGCCCGGGTCATAGATGCTCCCCGCGTCGCCGAAAGCGCCGTTGCGGCTGAAGCCGCCCTGGAGTTGTCCGCTCTGGTCCTCGGGGCTCATCACGAAGTGCTCGGCCACGGGCGCCATCACGAGGGTCGAGAGGCCGGCCGCGATGAAGGCCAGGTCCTTTTTTCTCAGCGACTTGAGGCGGTCGACCAAGTTGACCGCGGGCAGGCCCGCGCGGGCCTTGGGCATGGGCGTCGCGGAGCGCGAGAACCCCTTGAGGAAGGAAGGGACCGCGCCCTTCTCCTCCTCCTTCTTATTGTTGGTCGTCTTGAACGACGGCAATTTGGGCGCCTCATTTTCCTGAGCCATATGCTCCTCCTAAGTTTACTGCCAATCCTCTCCGCCCTGCTCTCCAACTACCGTAAAATTCTTATCCCGGCCGAGATTCTGCTGCTGAACGATCTCAAAAATGCGTCCCTGGGTGGAGGAATTCCACACCAGCTTATCGCATTTCAAGTGCGGGGTCTCTTTCGCGACATCCGACATGGTGTATTCCGAGCCGGCCGACTCGCATTCGGCCCCAACCCTCTTCCTGTCGATGGCGTCGTTGACCGCTTGACACTTAGGCCCGATGATGCCGGCGTGTTTCTTGCAAAGATCGAAGTCTTCCTTAAAGACGTCGCGGCGAGCCTTTTTCTTCAGCTCATCTGTATATAAGCCCCCATAGTCGCATGGACGGCAACTGGTGTGCCGCGTAGGCCGACAGCCCCTACCGCTGCAGGGGTGAGTATGCGAAGCTCTATCACACTTGCCTTTTGCCGTATTGAACTCCCCTTCTAAACCCTGTTTTATTCCATTGCCTTGTTGCTCTCCGCCCGAAAGATCACCGCATTCCTTGGGCAAGTCGCTGAAAAGCGACCCGGGAAATCCGCCATATCCTTGCCCCACGCCGGCCAACCCCCCGCCGAAAGCACGACCCATTCCCTTGATCTCCTTCAGATACTGGTCGCTGGCTTTCTGGAATTCATTCATGAGGTTTTTGCCGTATTGGGCATTGCCCTTGCCGGTTTTCTCGGCATTGGACGATTCCTCGCACTTCCTGGCCAGTT
>CAYWAR010000433.1:0-2290 GCA_964455765.1 uncultured Elusimicrobia bacterium | reverse complement strand
CGAGCGGAGCCCCGGCGCGGAAAGCGTCTCCTAAGGGGTAGAGCCGCCCCGAGCGTTCGCTTCCGAGACCCGGTTCGGTCAGGGAGGTGATGTAAGGGTCGCGGTTCGCCCAGAACGGCTGGAAATCGGCCATGACTCTCAAGCCCTTGAAGCGCGGGAGGTCGGCGGGGTCGATGAGCTCGAGGTGGGCCAGATGATGCGGCGGGCCGCCCGGTCCGTTGCGCTTGCGCGCCTCGGCCACCGCGTCCAAGGACATGCGCACCGCCCTGTCGCCGATGGCGTGCGCGTGGAGTTGGAAGCCTTCCCGGTCGAGCGCCGCCGCGGTGTCGGCGAGCTCCCGGGAGTCCCAGCCGGCCGTTCCGAGCCCGCCGCGGTCCGCGTAGGGTTCGAGCAGAGCGGCGGTGCGCGCTTCCAGCACGCCGTCCACGAACACCTTGGCGCCGGTGAGCCGCAGGAGCTTTCCCTGGTAGCGGCGGCGCAGGCCCGGCAGAGCGCGCGCGCCCAAAACCCCGCTGGAGGGCCTTAACTCAAAGGAGGCGTTGATGCGCGCGCTCAGCTCGCCGCGGCGGTCCAGGTCGGCGTAGGCGGCGAGCATGGACTCATCGGCCGCGGCCTCATGGAGAGTCGTGATCCCCAAGCGCGCGGCCATGTCGAGCGCGCGGCGCAGTCCGGCCGTGGACTCGGCCAGGGTGTACTCGGGGAGAAGCCGCGAGACGAGCTCCATGGCGTCCTCGCGCAGGACGCCGGAGGGCTCTCCCGAGGCCTCCCGCTCGACGCGCCCGTTGGGAGGGTCGGACGCCGTCCTCGTGAGCCCCGCCAGGGAAAGGGCCTTGGAGTTGGCCCAAGCCGAGTGCCCGTCGGAGGCCTCGAGGTAGACGGGCCGTCCGGGAAGCAGAGAGTCGAGCAGGGACTTGGAGGGGTTGCCCTCGGCGAAAAGCGTCAGGTCCCAGCCGCTCCCCCGCACCCAGCCTTCGGCCTTCTTCCGGCCGCAGATCCGCACGAGCTCGAGCAGCTCCTCGGGCGTGCCGGCTGCGCCCAGCGGGCATTCCCCCAGCTCGATGCCTCCGGCGATGGGATGGACATGGGAGTCGATGAAGCCCGGAAGCACCGCGCGCCCTTTGAGCGGGACCACCGTCGTCCGGGGGCCGATCCAGGACCGGACCTCCTCATCGGAGCCGGTGAAGGCGATCTTCCCCCTCCGCACGGCGAGAGCCGAGACGATCGCGGGGGTTCCCATCGTATGCACGCGGCCTCCGGTGAAGGCGAGGTCCGCCTCGCGCTCCGCCGGCGTTTGGGCGCCTGAAGAGGCCCCGGCGAGGCAGAGGCTCGCCAAAAGGAGGGATATCCGCATCAGGCCGGCTGGGGAGCGTCCGAGAGGCCTCCGGCGTCCTCGGCGGGGCGAGGACGCTCCGGCGCGGCGAGGACGCCGCGCAGGGGCTCCGCGAGGAAGGCCTCCGCGTCTTCGCGGCCCAGGGACAAGGCGGGACGGCAGTGGCGGGTCTTGAAGGCCAGCATGTTGAAGGCGAGCTCGCGGGAGGGATGGAGACGGAACACCCGCGGCGGCTCGCGCCAGAGCCGCGCGGCGCACACGGCGCGGTCGAAGTGCTCGCGGCACACTTCGCGGCCGCGCTGGTCCATGCGCCACCAAGGCAGCCACCGGGTGCGGCCCAGCTCCCGGGGCCCGACCATCTCGAGGGCCACGATGTCCTTGCAGCCCTGGAGCCAGTCCCAACGCATGCCCTCCTCGTCCGGGACGCCCCCGTCCTGGAAGGTCAAGAGGCGGCCTCCCACCTCGATGCTCACGGGAGGGAAGATGCTGGGGATGGAGCAGCTCGCCACGATGGCGGCGTCGATGGGGCAATCCCAGCCGCGTTCTCCGCCCGGGGTGAAGCGCAGATAGCGCGTGCGGCGCTCCTCGCGGCACCAGGCCATGACCGCCAGGTCGCAGCGCGCGGCCCGTTTGGCGGCCTCGTTCCCGTCTTCCAGGCCGGGGCGGCCGCCGCGGAAGGCGACGATGTCCCGGACCGCCCGGCCGTCGAAAAGCGACCATTGCGACCAGGAGGGCTTCAGGCGCAGCACCCTCAAGCGGTCGGGGTCATGCCAATCGGCGAGCAGCTCTTCGAGGCGGCCGAAGCAGTAGGCCGCGCCCGAGAGGCTCCCCGCGGAGAAACCGACGACCTTGTCGAAGACAAGGCCCGCCTTGACCAGGGAGGCCAAGAACCCGGCCTGCCAAGCCCCCAGAGCTCCCCCCCCGGCCGTCTGCCCGCCCACCGGGCCGGCCGCGGATCGG
>CAYWAR010000432.1:0-2309 GCA_964455765.1 uncultured Elusimicrobia bacterium | reverse complement strand
TCCAATTGCCCGCTGGAATAAGGCCGGCGTCCGTCGCGCGGTCCGTGTCCAATGCGACGGGAATCGGACAAAACGCATGCGTTTTGTCCGATTCCCGGAGTCGTCAGCTTACGGCGGGGACGCCGACGATCGAGTAGCCGCCGTCCACGAAGATCGTCTGCCCGGTGATCATCCGGCTATCCTCGCCCGCCAGGAAGGCCGCGGCTTTCGCCACGTCGGCTTGCGTCACGTTGTCGCGCAGGGGCGAGACCGAGGCGTGGTAGTCCAGCAGGAGGTCGAACTGGGGGATGCCCGAGGCGGCCAGCGTCCGGATCGGCCCGGCGGATATGGCGTTGACGCGGATCTTCTTCTCTCCGAGCTCGAAGGCGAGCTCCCGCACATAGGCTTCCAGCGCGGCCTTGGCCACTCCCATCACCTTGTAATTCGCGCACACCCTCTGTCCTCCCAGATAGGTGAGGGCTATCACCGAGCCGCCCTGGGGCATCTTGGGCGCCGCGTATTTCGTGATCTTGGCCAGCGAATGCGCGGAGACGGTCAAGGCGGTCGCGAAGTCCTCTTGGGAGGTGTCCAGCACGGCCCCCTCGAAGGCCGCGGCCGGGGCGAAGGCGATGGCATGCACCACGATGTCGATGGGGGTCTTGATGCTCTTGAACGCGGCGTCCATCTCCTCGTCCTTGAGCGCGTCGCAGCGATGGATGCCTATGAGGTTCGAGAGTTTTGGGGCGAGGTCCTTGATGCGGCTGTGGTAGCGGAATTGATAAGCGAGGATGACCCCGGCGCCTTGGGCCGAGAGTTCCTGCGCGATGGCCCAGGCGATGGAGGCCTCGCTCGCCACTCCGAAGACGAGGGCCGTCTTTCCCCTTAACCGGCCCGCGGCCGGCGTCATAGCCTTTCTATGATGCCGGCAGTAATTTTCCTGCTATTAATCATCACTTTACATGATATTAGCAATTTTTACGGAGGGGAAAAGAGGGTAAAGTATCCCTCGAAGACGCGCAGCGCACTGTGTGCGCCGCGTAGGTGGGAGGCAATCGATGGCCGGTCTGGATGCCGACACGCTGAAGATGGTGCTGGAGACTCTCGGAGAATACTCCAAGAAGCGGATCAGCCATGAGCTGCTCAGGGAACACGACAGGGAGAACCGCTTCCCCGCGGAGATACTCAAGGAGCTCTACGATCCGGAGAAGCTAGGCATCAACCTCCTCATGATCCCCGAGGAATACGGCGGACTCGGCGGCGGCAGCTACGACATCACCCTCGCCTGCGAGGCCCTGGCCCGCATCGACCTGGGCATCGCCACCTCGGTCTTCGCGACTTTCCTGGGGTCGGACCCCATCTCCGTGGGCGGCACGCCGGAGCAGAAGAAGAAGTGGATTACGAAGATCGCCAAGGAGGGCTGTCTGGTCGCCTACGGGGCCACCGAGGCCGAGGCGGGCAGCGACCTCGTAGCCCTCAAGACCCGCGCGGAGCGGGTGAGCGAGGGAGGGAAGGTCTCCGCGTACAAGATCAGCGGCAGCAAGCAGTGGATATCCAACGGCGCGGTGGCCCAGGTGGTCACGATCCTGGCCCGGACCCCGGGCGGACCGTCCTGGTTCATCGTGGAGAAGGGGATGCCCGGGTTCTCCGCGGGTAAGGACGAGGACAAGCACGGCATCCGCCTGAGCAACACCACGCCCCTCTCCCTGAGCGAGGTGCTCGTCCCGGCCGAGAACCTGGTCGGGGGGCTCGAGGGCCAAGGGTTGGTCCAGGCGCAGGCCGTTTTCGGCTACACCCGCCTGATGGTCGCGGCATTGGGCCTGGGGGCCGGCTTGGAGGCTCTGGAACAGGCGATCCGCTACAGCCAGATGCGGGTGGTGGGCGGGGGGCCTCTCTCCGGGAAGCAGGGCTACACGCACAAACTCATCGTCCAGTATTACGCGAGGCTCGAGGCCTGCCGGGCGTACATACAGGAGATCGCCGCCCGCCTCGACGGCGGGGAGGAGGGCCTCCAGACCGAGGGGGCCGTGGCGAAATACCTCGCCACCGAGACGGCCAACCAGGCCGCCGACGCCGCCATCCAGGCCTTGGGGGGCTACGGCTACACCCGCGACTTCCCGGTCGAGAAGATCAAGCGCGACGCGAAGATCACCTGCATCTACGAGGGGACCAGCGAGATACTGGAGATGACGATCTACCGGGGCCGCTGGCAGGAGCACATGAAGAGCCGCGGGGAGTATTATCTCGCCCAGGCGCGCGATTGCGACGCCTTGCACTCGAAAACCCCGGATGTCGGCGCGGCCGCGGCCGCCGCCGCCCTGCGCGCTCTCGGG
>CAYWAR010000431.1:0-2328 GCA_964455765.1 uncultured Elusimicrobia bacterium | reverse complement strand
CGGCGAGCGCTCCTGCCGCTTCCTCGCGTCCCAGCGAGCCCAACGCGTGCGCGGCGCTCATGCGCGTCTGGGGATCCGGGTCCCGCAGGGCTTGAGCGAGCCCCGGGACCGATGAGCGCTCCGAGCCGCCGAGCCGGCCCAGCGCCGTGGCGGCGCCGGCGCGCACGTTCCTATCCTGGTCCTTTAAGGCCATGAGCAGCCTTCCTGCCGCGGGAGCGCCCGATGCGCCGAGCGCTCCGAGAGCCCAGCAGGCGTACATGCGGACATGGGGTTCCTCGTCTTCCAGGGCGTCGAGGAGGTCCGGCAGAGTCCCCGGCAGGCGGGATTCCGCCAGGCTCCAGAGCGCGTACATGCGGACCCGGGCATCGGGGTCCTTCAATAGCCGGCGCAACCGGAGCCCCTCGCGTTCCTGAGCGGCGCTCACCCCCTCCCCCGAAGCCGGCGCATGGGCTTCGAGGCGGTCGAGGGCCAGCGTGGCCGCTATGCGGACATGGGGATGAGGGTCGTCGAGCAGGTCCGAGAGTTCTCCGGCCGCCCCCCGGGCCGGGGGACCCATGCGCCCAAGAGCGGCGGCCGCGCCCTCGCGGACATGGGAATCGGAGTCCCGGAGCAGACCCCTCAGGCCGGGGAGGGCTTCGGAGGGAGGCTCGATCATTCCGAGCACCCACGCCGCGGCCTTTCGGGCTTCGGTATGGGTCCCCCGGAGCACCTCGAACAATCCCCCGACGGTATCCGCGGCGGGCCGCAGGGCCAACGCCCGGGCCGCGGAAGCGCGGATCGAGGCGTCTTCGGAAAACAGCGCCGCGAGCTCCCCCGCGCCGCGCTCCTCGTGCAGGACTTTCAAGAGTTCGGGCACCGCCTCGCGGGCCCGCGGCCCCATTTGCGAGAACGCCCAGAGGGAGTAGCGCCTCTGGTCCGCGTCTCCGCGGCGCATCCCATCGAGGAGGGCCGGGACCTCCGCCTCGGACTTCGGGCGTATCTGCTCCAGGGCGATCGCCGCGCTGATCCCCGCCACGGTGTCGGTGTCCTTGAGGGCGGACACCAGTTCCGGCAACGCGGCCTCGGCGGCGGGGCCGATGCCGCCGAGGGCCGTGGCCGCGTTGCAGCGCGCGTGGGAATCCCCCTCTTCCCGCAAGACGCGCCTGAGCTCGTCGACGGCCGGGGCGGCCGCGGGACCGATGCTCCCCAAGGCCCACATCGCGAACATGGATATGCCGTGGCTCGGGTCCTTGAGGGCGGCCCTGAGCTCCGGCACGGCCGCCGCCGCCGCGGGACCCATGTTCGCCATGGCGCCCACCGCGGCCATGCGCAGGTCCTCTTCTCCCGAGCGCAAGGCCCGGAGCAGAGCGGGCAGGGCGGGGGCGGCCTTGGGCCCGAGCTCCCGGAGGGCCCAAGCCGAACGCAGGCGCTCCTTCGGATCGGCGGAACCTAGCCCCTCGACCAAGCCCAGGACCCCGTCGGAGGAAGGCTCGATCCGCTCCAGGGCCATGGCGGCGTTCATGCGCACATGGGCATTGGGATCACGCAGGAGCGCGCGCAGGGCCCGCCGCGGACGCTTCCCCTTGGGGCCGAGCTCCCCCAGGGACATCGCGGCTCTCATGCGGACCTCCGGATCGGGGTCCCGCACGGCGCGCTAGAGGGCGCCGACCACCCGCTCCCCGCCCGAGCCCAGCCTTCCCAAGGCCAGGGCGGCGCCGGCCCGGAGCTCGGAGTCCGCCGAGGAAAGGGCGTCCAGGAGCCTGGGTATGGCGGGGCGGGAGGACGGGCCTATCCAACCCAGCGCCTCGATGGCGCTTCGTCCGACCTCCCGGCGCTCGTCGGCCGATGCGCGGACCAGATCGTCGACGGCCGATGCGGCCGCCGGTCCTATCGACCCCAGGGCCTCGGCCGCGGAGCGCCGCAATTCCCAATCCGGGTCGAGGAGAAGACGGCGCAGGGAAGGGACCGCAGCCTCCGCGCCGGGCCCGATCCGGCTCAAGGCCTCGACGGCTCCGCGGCGGACGTCGCGGTATTGCAGTTGGAGCGCCTCGGAAAGGCCGGGGAAAGGCGCCGCGGGCTCCCCTCCGGCGCAAGGAAGAGCGAACCACAGCGCCGCCAACGCCGCGGCGCAGGGCGTGGGGCGCGCCCGCCGAGTCCTCATTCCCTGCGGCGGGGCCGGATGTTCTCCAAGGCCCGGGCGGCGCTCGAACGCACCATGAGCACCTCGTCCTTCTGAAGTTTCTCGAGGCCGGGCACCGCGGCGAGCGCGGCGGGCCCCAGCCCCCGCAGGGCGGTGGCCGCGTTCATGCGCACGTCCTTGCTTTCATGCCGGATGGAAGCGACGAGCCG
>CAYWAR010000430.1:0-2352 GCA_964455765.1 uncultured Elusimicrobia bacterium | reverse complement strand
CACCCTCATCAGTCACCCACCTCCGCCACGCTGTCGAGTCCCGCCAGGGCCGCGGCCGCTTCTCGCAGGAGGGCGTCCCGTCCCAGGCCGGACCGGGCGGCGATCGAGCGGTCGAGGTGGACGTTGGGGGGGAATCCCGCCTCGATCCAGCCCCCCGGCCGCGCGGCGCGGCCTTCCTGCTCGCGGGGGAGAGGGAGCCGCGCCTCCAAGGCCCGCTCCGCTTGGGCGAGCCAATCCCTCCACACACCCGGGCGGCCCCCGGGGCCCCCCCCCTGAGGGCTCTCCGGGACCGGCAGCACTCCATGGTCGGAGGCGAGGACGAGGGCGTAGCGTCCGCGTCCCACCAGACGGTCCAGCTCCGAGAGGAAGCGGCCGAGCCCTTCGTCGAGCCCTTCGAGTTGGGCGTCCATGGAAGGATGGCCGGGCCCATGGCGGTGCCCGACGACGTCCACGCCCGAGATGCCGACGGCCAAAAGGTCGGCGTGCTCGTCGGCTCCCAGGGAGAGCGAGCGGACGGCTTCCAGGGCGGCGTCGAGGATGAGGCGGTCGAAGGCCGGGGTGAGGGTGAATCCCAAGGGGCGCCGGGCCGTGAAGCGCGCCGCCCAGGACGGGAGCGGGCCATAGTACGGACTAGTGGCGAAACCTTCGATCTTGGGTTCGTACCAGATCGCCGCGTCCGGCCTGTGTCCGCCCAGGAGTATGCCGGACCGGTCCTTGCCGGAGATGGAGACGACGAGCGAGGCCGGGTCGCCGCTCTTGAGCGCGTCGCCGAGAGTGGGGCTCAGGAGATTGCGGGGACTGCGCCCGAAGACCGGGTCTTCCACCGAATAGACCATCCTCCGGATCCCTGGGTCCCACCAGTCATAGGCCACCACGCAGTGGGCGGAGGGAGGCCGTCCGGTCAGCAGGGTGGCGTGTCCCGGCGAGGTCTCGGTGGGGACATCGGTGTTCCTCGCCTGGGAGAAATACGCCCCTTCGCGCAGGAGACGGGAGAATCCGCCTGGCCCGGAGGGGGGGAAGCGGTCCAGGTAGTCGGCCCGCATCTGGTCCACGCTGAGCACGACCAGAAGACGCGCCGGCGGAGGGTTCCCCGCGCGCGGGGGCTGGGCGGCGCCCGCCCCCGAGGCCAGCGCGCAGAGCGCCGCGAAGAGCGCGGCCGGCTTCAAGGAGCGGAAACTATGCAGGCTCGCGTCTTCGACTTCTTCCAACGCCCGCCGATCTTGACGCGCGCGACGATCTCGTGGGAGCCAGGCTCCAAGGGGTTCCAATCATGCCAGTGATAGCCCAGGGCTTCCCGGCAAGGGCTCCAGGGGCCGCCGTCCACCGAGACTTCCACGGCGGCGGCGTCGAGCGCGTGGATGCGCACCGCGTAATGGCCGGGGTAGACGAGCTCCCCTTCGGCCGGGAAATCCACGGCGAGGGGGGCGGCGGCCAAGGGGCCGCCGTCCCTGGAGCGCGGTTGTTCTCCGCTCGCGAGGGGGGCGGAGGCCGGTTCGACGCTTCGGGGCTGTTGCGGCGGCGCTCCTCCGGCGAGGGCGTCGGCGACCGCCGACACCGTCGGGCTCTTCCGTTTCCTGCGGCTGGGTTCCTTGGCGGGCATAAGCTCCCTCCTGGACGGTTAACCGCCTACGCGACACTTGTAGCAAATAATCGGCCGCCCCGTCAGGGGGTATGGAGTTGGTGAGACGGCAATGATGTGCTAGGATGATCGCATGCCGCGGCTGCCTTACGGGGTCCCGTTGATCCTCCTGGTTGTCGTCCTCACCGGGATCACCGTCGCGGTTCAGAGTTCCCGGCGCAAGGAAGCGGCCAAGGAGACGGGCATCGAGAGGCTTCCCCCGCCCCCCTCCATGCCCGACCCTTCCGAGGGCGACCCGTTTCCGGGCTCCCAGTCCGGCGCCTCGAGGCCCCGCTCCGCGGGGGCCAGCCTCGCCGACGCCTTGCCGGCGGAGGTCCCGGAGGGCGCGCACCGCATCCAGGACCTGAACCGGCCTCCTCCGCTGGCTATCGCGCCGGAGACGAAGCCGGAATTGATCTACGGAGGGGGGGATCGCAAGCGGGGCAAGCCGCTCACCGGCGCCCTGGATTCCCCGGGCAGGGCTCCGGTCGCGCCCTCCTCGACGGGCTCCGCGGCTTCCAGCGGTCTGGACCTGCTCGTGGGAGACAAGGAGATGCAACCGTTGCATCCTTTCGCCCAGGAGATGCGGGACCTGGATTCCCCTCCTCCGAGGGGCCGGGCCGGGGCGGCTCCCCCGAGCGAGGGGATTTCGTTGATGGGAGGCAGTGGGCACCCGGGCTTCAAGACCCAGACCGTCCGCAGCGAGAAGGAGTGGAACGATTTCCTGCGCCTGA
>CAYWAR010000429.1:2135-2355 GCA_964455765.1 uncultured Elusimicrobia bacterium | reverse complement strand
TCGATGGCGCTCAGGCCCGCTTCATGGAGTCGGTCAACACCGCCTCCTTCCTCTTCTCCGTGTCGCCGGACAAGGCCGTGCGCGACGCGGCCCGCAAGCTCGACGAGGAGTCCGACTCCTTCCTCATCGAGACTTCCCAGCGCGAGGACGTATACCGCGCGGTGCGGGAGTACGCGGACAAAGGCGAGCTCCTCTCCGGGGAGGACAAGAGGCTCCTGGA
>CAYWAR010000429.1:258-2125 GCA_964455765.1 uncultured Elusimicrobia bacterium | reverse complement strand
CCGAGAACATCAAGGACGACCAGGACGCCCTCGATGTGGAGCCCGCCAGGCTCAAGGGCCTGCCCGACGATATCGTGGCGGGCCTGCCCCGCACCGCCGCAGGCAAGGTCCGCGTGGGCTTGGATTACCCCACCTACCGCCAGGTCATGAAGCACAGCCCGGACGCCGGCTTGCGCCGGGAGCTCGAGGCCAAGTTCAACAACCAAGCCGCGGATAAGAACGTGCCTCTTCTGGAAGAGGCGTTGGCCCTGCGCCACGAGCAAGCGGCCCTTCTCGGGTATCCTTCCTACGCGGACTACGCCATCGAGGAGCGCATGGCTAAGAGTCCCTCGAAAGTCTGGGATTTCCTGCGCAGGCTCAAGTCCCTCTTGTACGACAGGGCCAAGGCCGAGCTGGCCGAGCTCCTGGAGCTCAAGCGCAAGGACGAGCCCGGCGCGGCCGAGCTGCATAATTGGGACATCTCCTATTACGCCGACAAGCTCCTCAAGCTCCGCTACGACTACGACCCGGAGAAAGTCCAGGAATATTTCCCGGTCCAGACCGTCGTCGAAGGCACCCTCTCCGTCTATCAGGAAGTGCTGGGCTTGCGCTTCAGCGAGGTCCGGGCCAAGGCCTGGCATCCCGATGTCCGCGTCTATGAGATATCCGACAAGGAGAACGGGCGCCGCATCGGCTGGTTCTATCTCGATCTCTATCCCCGCGAAGGCAAGTACAAGCACGCCGCGGCCTTCACTTTGGTTTCGGGCCGCGAGGTCGCGGGGGGCTACCGGGAGCCCGTCTCGGCCGTGGTCGCCAATTTCACCAGACCCTCGGCGGGGAAGCCCTCGCTCTTGACCCACGGCGAGGTGGAGACCTTCTTCCACGAGTTCGGCCATGTCATGCACCAGACCCTGACCAAGGCCCGTTACGCGAGCTTCTCCGGCTCGCGCGTGGCGCGCGATTTCGTGGAAGCCCCCTCCCAGATGCTCGAGAACTTCGTGTGGAGGCCCGAGGTGGTCGAGCGTCTTTCCGGCCACTGGCAGGACCCCTCCCGCAAGCTTCCCAAGGACCTGCTCGAGAAGATGCTCAAAGCCCGCCATTTCCTCTCGGCCATGGACACGCTCGGCCAGGTGGCCCTGGCCGCGCTGGACCTAGCCTACCATACCGCCATCCCCGCGGACACCACCGAGCTCATGCGCCGCGTCTTCGAGGAATTCGACGTGCGCGGACCCTCCCCGGGAACGCATTTTCAAGCCCGGTTCGGGCATCTCATGGGCGGCTATTCGGCGGGCTACTACGGCTATCTCTGGTCGAAGGTCTTCGCGCAGGACATTTTCTCGCGCTTCGAGAAGGAGGGCGTCCTCAACCCCAAGACCGGCGCCGACTATCGCCGCGCCATCCTGGAGAAAGGCTCGACCGTGGACGAAGCCGACCAGCTCAAGGCTTTCCTGGGCCGCGAGCCCGACGAGGAGGCCTTCCTGCGCCACTTGGGCATCGAGCAGACTCCTCCCGCCCCCGCGGCGCTCCAGAGCGCCGCGGGGACGGCGCGAGTGGAGGACGGCTCGCGCGCCGCCCCGGCCGCTCCCGTCAACGCGGCCGCCCCCCTGGCCGCCGCCGAGTCCTTGGCCAATCCCTACGCATTCTACCGCTGGCTCTCCGGCCTGCCGGAGTATTCGGACGCCGGGGAACTCGCGAAGGCCAGAGCTCTTCTGGCCGCCGCCGGGCTTTTCCGCAAGGGCCCGGTGATCGCGCTCAGGGAACCGGGCTCCCTGACCCTAATGTCCGTCTCGGACCCCGGGGAACCGCCGGCGATCGTCGCGCTCCCCGGAAAGGACGGCGGCCCCATGGCCGCCGCCTATTCCCCGGCCGAGAGAGCCCTTGCGCGAAG
>CAYWAR010000429.1:0-248 GCA_964455765.1 uncultured Elusimicrobia bacterium | reverse complement strand
TTGGAGAAGGCGCTGGCGCGGGACAAGGCCGAGGGAGCTTTTTTCAATGTCGCAGGTCTGCTATCGAGACTGGAATCCGGAACCGTGGAAGCGGATGAAACGGATGAGGCCGGGCGGCCAACGCCGCCGGCATCGGTGAGCCCGGCTTCCGAAATCCCCGTGGACCCGGTCCGCCGGCCCAAGGAATACCTCGCCCGCAAGCTCCGCGACGCGATGCGATCGGCGGATCCCCGCGAGGCGCTGGATAT
>CAYWAR010000428.1:0-2356 GCA_964455765.1 uncultured Elusimicrobia bacterium | reverse complement strand
ACGATCGAACCGAGACCATATCCGACATGAAGGGCCGCGAAGGACAACGGAAGGAAGGCCAGGAGGGACGCTTCCCGTTCACGCCGCGCGACGAGGAGGGATGCCGAGAGATTCGCGAAGGCATAGGCCCCTGCCGCCAGGCCGAGCGGAAGAAGGAAGAAGCCGGACCACAACGAGAGGAGTCCCAACAGGCTCAGCGTCGTCACGAACGCGAGAGGCGCCAGGTGCCTGAGGGCTACGGGGACATGGGATGAATAGAGGAAGGGGAGCACCGCCCATTGGCCGTTGTAGAAGTTATGGCCCCAGAACGCGCCCAGCCTGGACCGGGCGAAATAGGTCCCCTCCAGTCCGGGGAGCAGCAGGGTGCGCAAGCCCCGGGCCTTCATGCGCAGGCTGTATTCGATATCCTCGCTGTTGGGAAGGCGTTCATTGTACGGCCCGACCTCCAGAAGGAGATTTTTGGCGCAGCACCAGAACGGGACGGTGTCGACCTGGACCGGAGCCGGAACGGCTCCGGAGGTCCTGAACCTGGAATTCCCCACGCCGAAGGGGACTGAAAGAGCCAGGGCTATGGCGCGGCCCATCGGCGTCCCTTCCTGGGGGAGGGTGGCTATCCGCCCGCCCACCCGGTCCGCCCGGTGGGCGTGGAGGGAGCGCAGGCACTCGGCGAGGTAATGAGGGGGCAGGGCGGAATGCGCGTCGAGCCTGGCGACGACATCCCCCCGGGCAAGGGAAATCCCGATGTTCAAGGCGCGGGGGATGCTTCCTCGGGGATTGTCCACGAGGCGGATGAAGGGATGGCGGCGAGCGTAGCCCTCCACGATCGCCCGGGTTCCGTCCGCGCTCATGGCGTCCACCACCAGGACCTCGAGCTTTTCCTCGGGGTGCTCGGAGAGGACGAAGGAATCGAGACAGCGTCCGATATTGCCCGCCTCGTTGCGGCAAGGGATGATGACCGAGACGAAGTGTGCGCCCGGGTCGGCGCACGCGCATGGTCCCGCTTCAACTCCGGCCCTGAAGAGAGGAGGGCTTCCGCGTTCGAGGGCCCTGCGCAGGAATAGGCTCCACAATTGGGCGCGCGAGTATCCCTCCCGCGAGACCTCTCTTTGCGCCGCCAGAGCGAGGCCGGATCTGGACCAACTCCCCCTGCGCCCGGCTTTCTCGGCCTGGTGATGCTCGAACAACACCCGTTCAACGAGGAACAGATAGAAGAAAGAGGCCGATTCCTCCGGCCCGAGACCCGCGCTCCGAACGTGTTCCTTGAGATGGCGGGAGACGAGGCGGCTGTAGGGGTTGTCGTTGAAGAACGTGTCTTCGAAGGCCCGGAGGAAGCTCTCCGTTCCCGTCGAACTGCGCGCTTGGAGGAAGTAGGTGGCCATGAAAAAGAACAGGTCGTAAAGGGGCGGGGCCGCCGGGCGGGCGTCCGTCCAATCGATGACGGAAAGGCCCGGCCCACTCAGCAGGAGATTGTGGCGGCAGAAGTCGCCGTGGGCGAGGGAAGAGGGCGCCGTCGAGCGCAGGGCCTTGTCGGTGAGGCGGCCCAGCCTATCGGCGGCATCGCGGGCAAGGCCGAGGACCCGGAGGCACTCCTCCAGCGCCGCTTGCCGGCGCAGCCGGGCTCCCTCCCTTCCCGCCGGGTCCGCCGTCCCCTGCCGAAGGAGAAGGAGCCAATCCGAGGCCGCGCGGAAATGGGACTCGGCGCTCCGGAGCTCCGGGCGTCCGTCCTCGGCCATCGCGGCGCCCATCGGACTCCCCTCGACTACGGACTGCACGAGGGCGGGGCTCCCGCGGGAGCCGTCGAGGAGGATGAGCCTCGGGACGGCTCCCGAGACGGAGGGGATCGAGGAGAGGCGGCGCAGGACATCCGCCTCGGCTTGGGCCTTTTCAGCGTCGGCGGGATCACGGTGGACCTTTACGGCGAAACAGGGGCGCGGGTCGTCGTCGCAAAAGGCCAAAAAGGTGGCCGTCCCCCCCTCCAGGGAGCCGGGAAGGCCCAGGTAGCGGATGCGGCTCGGCCTTCCCCGGGAAGGGAAGCGCCGCTCCCAGCCATCGAGCAGCGCGAGGCTCAACTCAGGGAGCAGAGGCCCCCCCGTCCGACGCCGCCAAAGCATCGGCCAACTCGGCAAGCCGCCGTTTGGTCGAATCGAGATCGCGGTTCTCCAATATCACCGGATGCCTGGCCAGGGGCATGATGCGCTTGTAGGCTTCGAGACGCCCCTGGAGATAGGCCAGGGGATACTCCTGCTTGCGGGCGAATGCCGTCTCAGGTGGGACGTCGATGAAGAACGCCGCGGAGGGTTCCGGCGCGGCGCCGAGCAAGAGGCGGATATAGAGCCAGCGCCCCGCCCCCATCTGC
>CAYWAR010000427.1:0-2358 GCA_964455765.1 uncultured Elusimicrobia bacterium | reverse complement strand
TGTAGTCCCAGCGTCCGCAGTTGAGCCCGGCCGAGTGCTCGCGCAGCTCCCAGAGGATCTCATCCATCTCGAAGGCGGCGGGGAGAGTCTCGATGAGCACCGTGGCCTTGATGGAGCCGCGCGGGACGCCCAGGGCCTCCTGGGCGGCGAGGAACGCGTCGTTCCAGAGCCGGGCTTCCAGGCGGCTCTCCAGCTTGGGGAGGTAGAGGTAAGGGCCGCTCCCCCGCGCGAGCAGTTCCTTGGCGTTGTGGAAGAAGAAGAGGCCGAAGTCGAAGAGCGAGGCGGAGGCCGGAGCGCCGTCCACCTGGAGATGCCGCTCCTCGAGGTGCCAGCCGCGCGGCCGGGCCATGAGCACCGCGGTCTTTTCCTTGAGAGCGTAGCGCTTGCCCTCCGGGCTTTCGAAGGAGATCGTCTTTCGAACGGCGTCCATGAGGTTGGCCTGGCCGAGCACGGTCTGCTCCCAGCCCGGCGAGTGGGAATCCTCGAAGTCGGCCATGAACACCTTGGCGCCCGAGTTGAGCGCGTTGATGATCATCTTGCGCTCCACCGGGCCGGTGATCTCGACGCGGCGGTCCCGGAGCTCGGCGGGGACGGGGGAGACGGTCCAGTCGCCCTCGCGGACGCTCCGGGTCTCCGGGAGGAAGTCCGGGAGCGCGCCCGCGTCGAATCCCTTCTGGCGCTCCCAGCGCAGGGATAGGAGCTCGCGCCTGCGCGGCTCGAAGGCGCGGCAAAGCTCCGCCGTGAAGCGCAGAGCCTCGGCGGCCAACACCTTTTCCGCCCCGGGGGGCACGGGGGCCTGGAGCTGGACCCGCTTGAGCGAGGTGCGAGCGGCCGCGGCGGCGCCGGTATTCATGAGAGTATCCCTAGGGATATGACGATTATCATCTATTATAATGATATAGGACATTACCCAATCTGTCAAGCATTTGCGACATTCCGTGCTCCGGGGCATTCCTCCACGATGCCGCTCCCCAGGGTTCTAACCCGCCCTTTGCCCCGCTCCGGGGGATATCCTAGAATGGCGCTGTCACTCGGACGGACGTTCGGGGAGGCCCCTATGAAGAGAGCATTGAAAGTCCTGCTGGCGTCGGCCTTCTGCGCGGTCCTCCCGCCGGGGGCGCGCGCGGCCGAGGACCCCATCCGCCAGTCCTTGGTGAAGATATTCACGGTCGCGCGCAAGCCGAACTGGTATCAGCCCTGGCAGATGGCCGCGCAGGTCAACTCGGGCGGCTCGGGCTGCGTCATCGAGGGCAACCGTATCGGCAGGGAGCGAATCGACGACTCGCCCAAGTCGGTGGATTTTTACCCGGGTCCGGGAGTCCGCATCGTCCTGGACGCGGCGGCCGCCCAGGCCGCGGGCCCCGGGATACTGGGCCGCTACTCCATCCCGGAGGACCGCTCCCCCGACCTGCGTTGATGGGGGCTTGTTCAACGAGCCGCGGGCGTCTGGGAACAGGCTCGACGGATCGGTCCGCTCAGATGGATTTTAACTGCCGGCGGTAGTCGGAGTAGTTGCTGAGGACTTTCACGACGTAATCGCGGGGCTCGCGGTAGGGCGGGACCCCGTCGTACTTGCGGACCGCGCCGGGACCCGCGTTGTACGCCGCGATGGCGGCCTTGACGCCGTTGTCGGCGAAGGGGTTGACGGTCGCGAGTTGGGACATGCTGACCCGGGAGAACTGGTCGAACATCCCCTTGAGGTAGCGCACGCCGGCCTGGACGTTCACTCCCGGATCGTAGAGTCTGGCCGGGTTGCTTACCCCCAGGCCTCGCCCGGTGGCGGGCATCACCTGCATGAGGCCGCGGGCGCCGGCAGGGCTATGAGCCCCGGGATTGAAGTCCGATTCCTGCTTCATGACCGAGAAGACGAGGAGGGGGTCGGCGCCCTGGCTCCTCGACTCGGAAAGGACGGTGCCGACGATCCTCTCCGAAACGCCCTGGCGGCTCATCATGGCGCCGATCCTGGAGTCGTCGGCCGAGCCGCCCCCGAAAGAGGCGAGGGAGCCCGAACCGTCGAAGAAGGAGTTCCACCGGTTCGCCGCCGCCGCCGGGTCCGAGGCGCCGCCGCCGGCGGAACTCTCGCTTCTGGCCCGCTCGATCTGCGCCCGAGCCTCGGGGAAGAGCCGGGCCTCCTGCCTCCTGCCGAAGCGGGCGGGTTCGGGGCGGTTCTTGGGATCGGAGGCGTCGAACCCGCCCTGCGAGGCATCCTCGCCGGCGCCCTCCGGGTTGCAGCCGCAGAGTCCGAGAAGGAGCATCGGGAGCAGGAGGGAGGCCTTCCTCATCGCGGGGTTCATCCTGGATAGGATACCCCTCCCGTTCGAATGGTCCCGTGACCGAAGTCCCAGCTGAGTATGGGTC
>CAYWAR010000426.1:0-2359 GCA_964455765.1 uncultured Elusimicrobia bacterium | reverse complement strand
AAGGCGGCGAAGGGGAGCAGGGCGGGCAGGAGCAGGTCCAGGCCGTAAAGGGCCAGAAGACCTCCGCCGGCCGCGGCCTGCAGGCGCATGGCTCCCGAAAGGACGCGGACCGGGTCGCGCTTATCGAGAAGACTTCCCGCCAAGGACCCGAAAACGGCTTGGGAGAGGCCCCAGCCCACCGCCATCATGGCCGCCCATTTGACCTGGCCGAACACGGTCAGAGCGAGAAGGGGGACGGCGAGTCCGAGCGCCTCCATGCCGATCTTGAAGATGGCCGTCCCGGCGAGATATCTGCGCAGGGTCGCGGCCGTGCTTGCGGAGGGCGGGGCCGCCGGGAGCGCGGGAGCCTCGACCTCCGCGGAGGGGGGCCGTTGCGTCCCCGGGGGAAGGAGTCCGTTCCTCGGTCCCGGAAGCCTCGATTCCCCGGCCGGCCTCGACACCCCCTCGATGTCCGAGCGTTGAACCTGCGCCCGGATGCCGAGCAGACGGTCGAAATCCGCCGCCGCGCCGCTTCGCAGAGAGGCCCCGGTTCGCTCCCGGAGGGCGGAGGCGTCCTCATCCGCGGTCCGTTGGAGCGCCGCGACTCCCGCCGCTCCCTCGCGGCGGCTCTCGACGGTCCTCCCGGAATCCCGCGCCGGCGAGGGGGAAAGCGTCTCGCCATGGGGGCGCTCATCGCCCGAGAGCGCCGGGACTTCCTTCGCGGACGAGGCTCTCGCCCGAGCCGCGGCGGAAGGGATGGGCGCGGCGCTCTCGGGGAAGGCCGCTTTCGCGGCCGCAACGGCGGCATGCGTCCGAGCCTGGAGAGCGGGGGGCAAACCGAGCGCGGACAGGCCCGGCCCCGCCAGGGAGGAGAGGGAGACTTGGACGCCGCCCGGCGAGCCCCAGGCCCCGGTTTGTATCACCGGTACCGGCGCCGGCCCCGACATCCCGGCCGGCGAGAGCCGCATCCCCGCTGTTTGAGCGAAGACGGGAGCCGCCTCCCCGAAGGGGAGCAGGAGGGCGGCCAATGCGACGCAGGGGCGCGCTCGCGCCATCCTTATAATGGTAGGGGGAAGAACGGCCCGTCCCCAGTGGCTTTCGTCCCAATTCGCGGGGTCGGATGGTCCAGGATCTTCTGGGACCATGGCACCGGGCAGCTCTGGGCCCAGCGTCCCTCCTTGTGGCCGCCGGGAGTCGGGTGGATGCTCCGGTGTCAGAAACGGATAGAGACCCCGGTATATATCCCGCCGAGCTCGGCCGTGGCGAAGTTCAACTGGTTGTTCTTGACGCTCCCGTCGTAGTAATGATATTCCTCGGTCCCCGTGCGGCTGTGGAAGCAGAAGCGCTGGTAGCCGGCCTCCAGGCGCAAGAGGCTCCATTCCTTGGCCATGCCCAATTGGAAGTGGATCGCCGTGCCGTGGGCGCTGTCCGTGTAATTGGGCGATTGCGCGCGGAGCATCCCCGGCCCCACGCTGGTGTTCCAGAATCCCTTGCCCTGGTACTCCATGGCGGGAGACCAAAGGACGGTTCCGTCGAAGACGAGACCGCGGGGTCCCCGCAATTCCTCCCGCAAACCCAGATGGGCGCCTTGCCAGACCGCTTCATACGGCGAATCGAATCCCGGCTTCGGTCCCAATGGATCCTGCGCGTAGAATCTTCCATTGCTCATAGTCCTGCGGAAATCGGTGATCCTCGTGGACGCCCGGTAGCGCTCGACGCCGAGCGCCACATCGAGCGAGTGGGAGAGGCCCTCGTCGGCGCCGGGGCTGCGATGCGATCCCAAGACCCGGAGGTAGAGGTTGGCCGCCCCCCAATCCGAACGGCCGGCTTGAGCCCCCTCGGCCGCCGCATCATCCTCATGGTCGGGATGGGACCAAGTCGCTCCGTTGGAGTTGTTGATCAGGGTTGCGGCATCCGGGGCGTGTATCCAGGAATGCAGCCGATAATCGCCGTGCGTGGAACTCCTCCCGAACTGCGCCTCCAGGGATAGGAAACGGACGGGGGAGAACTCCGCGCAAAAGACCGCCATCAGCCCCCGGACCCCGCGTTCCTGTGTGTCCCCGTACCATACCTCTCCCCGCGGGTTCACCAGTTCCGGGGGGATGGCGATCTGGTAGCGCGTGTCCACGGAACCCCTCGTCATCCAGAACCGGGTGCGAAAGGAGAAAAGCTCCCTGCGGGTCTCGATCTCCTCCTCCGGCTCATCGGGGAGCCAGGGGGGCGCCGCGAAAGCCGGAGAAGCGGCTAGAAGGATGAGGGCTGCTGGAAGCGACATCCGCATGGCCGCTTGATTGTAGCAGGTATATATTGCCGAATTTTCTCGCTGAACGCGGAAGAGCCCCTGCCTCCTCGCTTGAGACAAACGCTTCGGCGTTTGTCT
>CAYWAR010000425.1:0-2360 GCA_964455765.1 uncultured Elusimicrobia bacterium | reverse complement strand
CCAGAGAGACTCGGAGTCGCGCCACGCCGGGATCTGACGCAGGGTCAGCCACCCTTCCCCGAGGAGGAGGGCCGAGGCGCACGCCGCGCATAGGATCCGTCCCCTATTTCCGAGGCGAGCGAGCGTCCAAGACACACCGCCGCCCGCCAGCGCCGCCCAGGGGAGGCAGGAAAGGTAGCTGTAGCGGTCCGCGGCCAAGGCGCCTCCGAAGGGAAGGAGCCCGGAAACCGGAGCCAGGAGGATGGCGTAGGCGGCGGCGGCCGCCGCGAGCGAGGGGAAGCGCTTTCTCAGCCGAATGACGAGCGCGAGGAGCAGCAATCCCCCCGCGGCGGTCAGGAGAAAGCGGGGCTCTATCCATTGGGCGGTTTCGGGACGCGGGTAGAGCGGGGAGAGGCCCGTCGGGAGGAGCGTCTTCCCCGCGTAGAAACCCAGGCTATAGAGGGCGCTCAAGAGGCGTTCGAGCACGCCCACCTGCCCCAGGGAGGGCATGGCGGCGTGTCGGTACTGCCCGAGAAAGTTCACCGCTCCCGCCGCGACGGCCAACAGCAGATACGGCATCTTCTCGTGAAGGATCCGGCGCGGACCCGGCTCGGCCCAGCTCCGTGGATCGGGCACCAGGCGTCGGAGCGGATGGATGTCGAGCAGGAGAAGGAGAGCCGGAAATGTCACGGCCATGGCTTTGGAGAGGAGAGAGCAGGCGTAAAGCACCGGGGCCAAGGCGGCGAGAAGGCGTCGGCGAGAGGAGGCTCCGGCCGGCGGATGGAGGCCCGGATAGGCGTTGAGGGCGGCGAGGAAGAACGCTCCGGAGAGGACGTCCTTGCGCTCGATGACCCAGGCGACGGATTCCACCCGCAAGGGATGGAGGGAGAAGAGAAGAGCCGAGAAAGCCGCGGGCCAATGGAGGGGAGGCTCCCGGCCGCCGGGAGGCGGTTTCCGCGATGAGAACATGAAGAGCCTGAGGCAGACGAAGTAGAAGAGCAGCGAGTTGAGGGCGTGCAGGAGCAGATTGCTCAGGTGGAAGCCCCAAGGATCCATCCCCCACGCGCGATGATCGAAGGCGAAGGAGAGCCAGGTGAGGGGCTGGTAAGGGCCTCCGAGCAGGGTCGTGGACATCCAGCGCAATTCCTCCCAGCCCAGGCCGCGATAGCGGTATTCATCGACGACATAGGGTTCGTCGTCCCAGTTGAGGAATCCGCCGTCGAGGGAGGGCAGGAAGCAGAGGAGGGTGAGAGCGACGACCGCGAGGGGGGCGAGGAGTCGTCCTTTCGGATTCCCAATGCGGGGGTCCATTTATGAGATAAAATATCAATTAATGACGCGCTTCCGTACCCTGTCCACCGCTCTCTTGATCCTCGTGGGGACCTTCGCGGCCTATTCCCCGGCGCTGGACGGCGGGTTCCTTTGGGATGACGATGATTATGTATCCGAGAACGAGACACTGCGCTCCGCCGCGGGCCTTGGACGGATCTGGTCCGAGATCGGGGCGGTCCCGCAATACTATCCGATGGTGCACACGAGTTATTGGCTGGAATACCGCCTATGGGGCCTGCGCACCCGCGGCTACCACCTGAGCAACGTTTTCCTGCATGGTCTCTGCGCCATCCTGCTGGCCCTCCTCTTATCGCGCCTGGGCGCTCCCTGGCCCTGGCTGGCGGCGGCGCTCTTCGCGTTCCATCCGGTGCATGTGGAGTCCGCGGCCTGGATCACGGAGCGCAAGAACGTGCTCTCCGGAGCTTTCTACCTGGCCTCGGCGTTGGCCTATCTGCGTTTCCAGGAAGGCCCCGGAGAAGGACGCCCCGCGGGTGAGGGCCGCTTCTACGCTCTCTCGCTGGGACTCTTCCTCTGCGCGCTCCTGAGCAAGACCGTGACCGCCACTCTCCCCGCGGCCCTGGCTCTGATTGCGTGGTGGAAACGCGGGCGGATCGGCCGGCGGGATATCCTTGCGCTCCTCCCCTTTCTCGCGTCGGTCCTGCCGTTCTGCATGCTGACCTCGCGGATGGAACGCTTGCATGTCGGCGCGTCCGGAGCAGGATGGTCCTTGGGGGTATTGGAAAGGCTCCTCATCGCGGGCCGGGCGTCCTGGTTCTATCTCGGCAAGCTGGCTTGGCCCGCCGACCTGGCCTTCATCTATCCCCGCTGGACGATCGACCCCGGCATTGCTGGACAATATCTGTTCCCCGCCGCGTTCCTCGCCCTCCTGGCGCTGGTCTGGATGGCCCGCGGTCGTCTCGGCCGGGGGCCGGCCGCGGCGCTCCTCTACTTTTCCGGGACCCTCCTCCCCGCCTTGGGTTTCTTCGACTTCTATCCCATGCGCTTCTCCTTCGTGGCAGATCATTTCCAGTATCTCGCGAGCATCGGTC
>CAYWAR010000424.1:0-2360 GCA_964455765.1 uncultured Elusimicrobia bacterium | reverse complement strand
GTTCTCGGCCACGGCGAAGAGGCGCTGGAGGCCGATGCTCAGGGCCGCCTCGCGCCCCGCCCGCTCGCCCACCCCGGTGGCGCCCTGGGCCTGCGTCCTCAGCTCGATGACGCGCGAGAGCGTGTCCTTCTCGAACTTCATGTAGGCCTCGCAGGTCTTGATGAGCTTGGGGATCTCGTCGTGGCGCTGTTTGAGGAGGACGTCGATGTTGGCCCAGGCCTTGAGGATGTTGTTCTTGACCACCACCAAGCCGTTGTAGATCATGGCCGCGTACGCGACCAGGCCGGTGACGACGAACAAAAGGACGCCGAGGATGACGAACGCGACCATGGAAAGCCTCCTGGAGCCGGCCTGAAGGCCGGGCCAGGTCAGATTAACGCATGCCGGAGGGCTTTTGTCAACGGCCCCGGATCTTGTCCCAGAGCTGGAGGATGGGGGTGGCCAGGAGCGCTCCGCCGACCAGGGCCACCGCGGGCGGGGCCCAGAAGCCCATGCCTCCCAACTGGAGGCCCATGGCGATGGCGTCCACGGTCCGGTTGCCGGTCATGGACTTCTCGGCGCGCAGGGCCGCGACGACGCCGATCGCCGCCCCGGCGACCGCGGAGGCGATCTTGATGGGCATGGCGAAGGGGGTGAGGAATATCAGGGCCACGGACGCGGCCGCGAGTATGCCGCCGGTGAGGAATTCGGCTCCCGTGCCCGCCTCGCGCTTGGGCTTCTCGCCTGGGACCGGGGGCTCGGAGAGCTTCAGGCCTTTGCGCAGGGAATCGGTGAAGCCGGAGGCCTTGAACTTGCCGCCCGCCTCGCCGCGCTCTCCGGCGTATACTGCGGAGGCCCGCATGGATACCTCGCCCTGGAGGGCCCGCTGGGCGTCGGCCGCGCCCTTGCTCAGGGATTCCGCTCCCGCGCCCGGAGGCATCGAATCTCCCAGGATGCGCGTAGCCTCCTGGAGTCCGACTTGCGATTGTTGGGCGGAAGCTCCGGAGCAGAGCAGCATCCCCAGCAGTCCAGCGGCGAGCATCGAAGCCATCGTTTGCCTCCTTTCGCGTCTAAAAAAAGCCAGGGAAAACGCTTTGAGCGTTTTCCCTGGCTACCCCGGATTAGGCCCGGGGGTGGATGCTCCTCGACCGTATCTCGAGGATTACAGGTCTACACATCATAGGTCTCCGGGACTCTTTTTCCAAGGGCCCGGGGACCTATGATCGTTCTAGGCCTATGGACCTAATAAGGAAAGGGGATTGTATCGAAGAAAAAACCCGCTTAAATTAAAGGTAGGTGCTTCGCCAGCGAGAGACAGTCATGTGTGACACGCCGAGCATCTTCCCTATTTCTCGGGTTGATATGTTCTTCTTCAACAATGGCAGGACATGACGCTTCCACACTAGGCGACCAACATCGCCGCCAAGGGTAATTTGCGGAGGGCAGGGCACATTATCCGCTGGCTTTGTCATCGCGTCTTTTTCTCAGGAGGAGGAGTTCCCAATAGGGCCTTAACCGCCTCCTCGTATGATAATGGGTAGAGAGAAATCGGCGCGTCCTTACCATCTGGTTTGCGTTTTTTCTTTGGTTTCGCCACCAGGTCCCCTAAGCCATCATCTGCTTGTAGACTAACCTTTTACCTTGAGTGGCGGCAAGAAGGGCAATCGCCCGCTCTTGGTCGGTGGACTTCTTCATGTTCCAGCGGAAGGAAAACTCACCGCAGTAGCCGTCAAGATGCTCTCTGCTGATATGATGGAAGGTCCCCATGATGCCGCGCTTGAGGAGCGAGAAGTAGGACTCCACCGTGTTCGTATGGATATTGCCAGGCCGGACGTATTGGCTCATGCTGTGGTTCACGGTATGGTGTCCGCCGCTAAAAGACTTCCCAATCCCCGTATAGGCGCTCCATCTATCCGTGTAAACCGTAGAGTCCTGTCGGACGTTCTCTTCTATCGCCCGGTGAAGCTGGGCCTTTCCGATATTCTTGACTGGGAAGGCTCGGGCCTTGCCGGATCGCGTGACCAACGCCACGACCTGAGCCTTCTTCGGCATGATGCCACGACGGCGTATATCGTTGGGCCGGTTCTCCTGCTTGCCACCGATATATGTTTCGTCTACCTCCACCTTCCCACGGAGTTTCATGCAGAGGGGGCCTTCTTTCATCGCATGGCGTATCCGATGGGCCATGAACCACGCCGCCTTATAGCCGATTCCGAGCATCCGATGGAGCTGATGCGCGGATATACCTTTCTTGGATGCGGTCATGAAGTGGACGGCCATAAGCCATTTGGTCAGAGGAATATGGGAGCCTTCAAAGACGGTCCCGACGGTAACGGTAAGCTGGCGTTCGCAAGCGCGACACCGTAGGAGTCCAGTGCGAC
>CAYWAR010000423.1:0-2362 GCA_964455765.1 uncultured Elusimicrobia bacterium | reverse complement strand
CGAGCGGGTGGTCCCGCCGGCGGCCCGCCGGCGCGGGTCCTCCCGGTGACGCTGCCAATACAGCGTGGGTTGGAGAAGGCCGAGAGGCCCTAGTTCTGGAAATAGCGCCTCGGCGAGGACGAGGTCCCTGCGCATGGGGTCATAGAGGTATTCCTCGAAGGCCCCGGGAGAGCCGAAGCGCCGCGAGCCCGCGTATTGATCGTAGCGCGGGACGTCTCTCTGTTCGGCGTGCTGGTAGAGGGCTTTGAGCCGGACCTCTCCGGCGCGCCGGTCCAGGGCCAGGTCCCAGGCCCGCTCCCGGTAGGCCGTGGGAACGGCCTGCGGGAACCTTCCCCCGGGATTCAAGTCGCCGTGGTCCCGGCGGCTGAAGCCCGCGAGATAACCGAAGTCTCCCAAGTTCCCGGAGAGCTCCGCGCGGGAGGAGCGGCCGTTGTCGGCGGAGCGGTAGGAGGCGTGGAGCCTCCCGGAGACGCCGGCCGGAGCCGAGAAATCCTCGCGGCGCCGGGGGAACATCATGACGACGCCGCCCAAGGCGTCGGAGCCGTAGAGCACGGACCCGGGGCCGCGCAGGACCTCGGAGCGTGCGATGGATTCGGGGTCCACGGCGCCCAAGGATAGGACGTTCTCCGTCTTGGACGTGTTGAGGCGTATCCCGTCGATGAGGACGAGGTTGTCCTTGCCGATGAAGCCGCGGATGGACACCGCGGGGCGGCCCGGCATGGTCTTCTGGACCATCACGCCGGGGAGGTCGCGCAGGATATCGGCCGAGGTCATGGGGTTGCGCTCCTCGATCTGGCGCCGGCGGACGGAGGAGACCGGGCGCAAAGGGGCGTCCGTACGCTCCGAGCGGGCTTTCCCCGATATCGTGAAGGAGATCCGCCGCGGCGAGGAAGCCTCGGCTCCGAGGAGGGCCCCGATCGCGCAGGAATGCAGCAAGGCCGTCAGCAAAAGCGGTCTCATCGGTGAACCGCGGGTATTATAGATGATGTCGGCGAGTATCGCGGCAACGGGAACCAACTCCCCCGCGCATCTTCAATTCGCCGCCAGCTTTCGCAGAACTTCGCGAGTCACAGACTGTTCAATTACCTGCTCGGTTTTCTTCCAATCCATTCCCGCGAGGATCGCGGCCACATTGTTATGCCATTGCTTGTACGTCTCGGCTCTGAGAGAAAACCGTTCCCACATGGATAGTTGGGTTGTCACGTCAACCCGGAAGTTGAGCGAGAAATAGCGGTTCATATTCTTCGGGTCGACTTTTAGGACGCCGAGGACACCTTGTTGAAGAACCCCGCCGCCCATCGTCGTAATTTGGATCGTCGTCCGCGCAAAGCGATTTTTGATTGTTATGGTCCGTTGCCTTTCCCCAGGTGAAGCTGTTAGTGTTGCATCAGGGGGGATGCAGAAGTAATCATAAATGAGCGCCTTCTCCGGTACGAGTGCGGGATTGTGCGCGAATGCCGTCCGAACCTTTGTTTTATCAAGGCACGTCTTCTCTTCGTTCTGGGCCCATCCTGTTGAGATATGCCGACCGCCAGCGGCTAGCAACTCTTGGACTGAGAATTGCCAGTGACCATAGCAATGGGAGTGCAATGCTTTGACTATTCCTCCCTCAACGAGGTCAAGGCCATTTCCAAGCGCAGCGTCAATGTTTGGAGCTCGAACGCTCTCTGCAGGAATCTCAAGGAAGATGGGAAAATAGAGGCTGGCATAAGCGCTCATCGGGTTCCCCGAGGTGATAGTCTTCTTGTCCTGGTCAAAGAACAGCGCGTAGACGAAGCTGTCGGACATGCTCTCCGCTTTGACATAGCCCAGGACTGCGATGACCACGGGCAGCGTAGCTCCCAGTGCGATGCCAACCTTCTCCAGGGCATCTGGGGCGGCGGCGTTCTTCCATAGGATTAGGGAAAGTAGTCCTGCCAGTGCAGCGAAGAGAATGATCCCGGTGTACGCAACCTTTGTGTCCATATGCCCTCCTAGGTTGTCCGATTATACAGCTTCCAAGCGAGGCGATTTCGAGTCAATCCAGATCGCGAATTCCTCATTTCGCCGCTTTCGGGGAGCAAACCCTCTAGTTGACCTCAACGACGGCATCGAC
The DNA here is from genome assembly GCA_964455765.1 of uncultured Elusimicrobia bacterium. Taxonomy (GTDB): domain Bacteria; phylum Elusimicrobiota; class Elusimicrobia; order UBA1565; family UBA1565; genus CAYHRV01. The sequence continues at coordinate 267 of CAYWAR010000423.1, read as the reverse complement.
GCGCCCGCGGGCGAGGAACTCATCCCCGCGTGGCCATTGGATCAGAGCCCCAGCTTGGCACGGAGCTTGGCCATTTGCTCCTGCTGTTTGGCGGCGGCCATCTTGCCGATGTTCTTGAGTTTCCACTGAACGGCCGGAAGACTCTCGACTCCGTTGAGGCCGAGCAACGGCCATTCCGGCTTCCCGTCTTTGACCGAAAGGAGGAAGTGCTTCTCGGCGTCGGTCAACTCCTTCCGGAGGTCCCTGGGGCTGAACAACGGGGTATCG
>CAYWAR010000422.1:0-2363 GCA_964455765.1 uncultured Elusimicrobia bacterium | reverse complement strand
GCCCCGCCGAGCCGCCCTTGGCCCGGCCCGCGGCCAAGAGCGCGCCGGCTCCCAAGCGCTCCCGCCCCCGCGAGGAGCATCGCGAAAGGCCCGCGGCCGCCAACGGCCATGCCCACTCGGCCCCCGAGGCCCATCGCTCCGAGCGTCCGGCCGAGGACGCCCCGGTGGACACGGCCAAGGCCCGCGAGACGGCCGAGGGCGTCCTGCGCGAGATCCTCACGCTGATGGGGATCTCCGACGCCTCCATCAAGACCGGCTGGGACGCGGAACAATGGCGCGTGCGCGCGGAAGTGGAGTGCGCGGACGCCGGGCTCCTCGTCGGGAAGGGGGGAAAGACCCTGGAATCGCTCCAGTTTCTCACCACGGTCATCACCGGACGCCGGATGAAGGTCCCGGTGGCGGTCCAGGTGGACAGCCAGGGGCACTGGCGCCAGATCGAGGAGAAGATCGTCTCGGAGATCGAAAAAGCCGTCTCCGAGGTGAAAGCCACGGGCCGCGCCTTCAAGCTCGAGCCCATGGAGCCCGCGATGCGCCGCCTGGTGCATCGCAAGCTCACCAAGCATCCCGAGATCGAGACCTCCTCCGAGGGCGAGGGTTCCTGGCGCAAAGTGGTGCTCAAGCCGCGCGCTAAGTGAACGACATCATCGTGGCCCCGGCCACGGCTCCGGGCGGAGCCTTGGGGGTGGTGCGCCTATCGGGCGCCGGTTGCGCGGACACCGTCCTCCGCTTCCTCCGCAAGCCCGCCGCCGCCGGGACTCCGGAACTCCCGGAGCGGCGCGCGGTGCTCGCCGAGGCCGTGGACGGAGCCGAGGTCCTGGACCAGGTCCTGGCCGTGCGCTTCGCCCCGGGCCGGAGCTACACGGGGGAGGAGATGGTCGAGCTCTCCGCGCATGGATCCTCCTTCGTGATGGACCGCCTCGCGGCGCTGGCCTGCCTGCACGGCGCCCGGCCGGCGCGCCCGGGGGAGTTCACCCAAAGGGCTTTTCTCAACGGCCGGATGGACTTGGTCCAGGCCGAAGCCGTCTGCGACCTCATCGCCTCGCGCTCCCGCCGGGCCCACCGGTCGGCCTCCCTGCGCTTGGGCGGAGAGCTTTCCAGGGAGATCCGCCTCCTGAGGGAGGAGATCACCGCGACCCTGGCGCTCTGCGAGGCCTCCCTCGACCATCCCGAGGATGCGCCCCAGGCTCTCCGGGGTCCGAGCTTGGCCGATTCCCTGGAGGGCGCCGGCGCGCGCCTCGCTTCCCTGCTCCGGTCCCAGCGTCGCGGGCGCTTCCAGCGGGAAGGACCCCGCGTTGCGCTGGTCGGCAGGCCGAACGCCGGCAAATCGACCCTATTGAACGCTCTCTTGGGCCGGGAGCGAGCCATCGTCTCCTCCGCGCCGGGCACCACCCGGGACACGCTCGAGGAGCCGGTGGAACTCGGCGGCGCCTGTGCCGTCCTCATGGATACGGCCGGATTGAGGCCCTCCGCCCCGAAGGGGCGGAGCGTCGAAGCCCTGGGCATGCGCCGTACCGAGTCCGTCCTGGAGGCCGCGGACCTGGTCCTCCTCGTCCTGGACCTGAGCCGCCCTCTTAGGGGACAGAGCGCGCTCTTGAAGCGGGTCCTCTCCGGCCCGGACCGCGCCGTCCTGGTCGCGCTCAATAAAGCCGATTTGTCCGGGCGAGCCTTCACCCGCGAGGCTCTCGCCCGTGAATTCCCCGGGATCGACGCGCTCGAGGTCTCCGCGCTTCGTTCCGAGGGCCTGGAGGCCCTGGAGGAGCGCGTCGCAGCCCTTCTTTCCGGAGGGGCCCAGGGACCGGAAGAGACGGGAGTGGAAGCCGTCTCCCGGCGCCATCGCGAGGCCTTGCGCGCGAGCCTGGCCGAGTTGGAGGAAGCCCGGGCCATCCTCCGGCGGGGCCGGGAGCCGGAGCTCGCCTCGCCGCGCCTCAGGGGCGCCCTGGACTCGCTCGACGAGGTCACCGGCAAGACCACCACCGAGGACGTCCTCGGGGAGATATTCTCCCGGTTCTGCATAGGAAAATGAGCGATTCTTGGGATACCCGGAGATTTCGGAGAAATCTCCGGGTATCTCCGCTAATGGGAACAACGGCTGACGGCGAATGGAACCAAAACAGATATTAGCGCTGTTGTTCGCGGTCAACCTGGTCAACTACGTGGACCGCCAGATCGTCTACGCGCTCCTGCCGCTCATCAAAGCGGACCTGGGCGTCAGCGACGCGCGGCTGGGGGCCCTGGCCTCGGCCTTCATGCTCGTCTACATGTGCGCGGCCCCGCCCATCGGCTACTTGGCCGACCGGTCCTCCCGCCCCCGTTGGATCGCCTGGGGGGTGGCGCTCTGGAGCGTCGCCACCTTCTTCTCCGGC
>CAYWAR010000421.1:0-2365 GCA_964455765.1 uncultured Elusimicrobia bacterium | reverse complement strand
CTTTGCTCTTCGAGGAGCAGCAGCTCACCAAGGACGAGAGGCACTCCTTGATCCTCGCCCCGGTCAGTTCCACGCGCAGTCCCTTCTCCGTTTCCACCACGTCCACCGTGCAGCATTTCTTCTCGCTCATGACGGCCTCCTTGCATTGATATATCGAGACATGTCTATATATGTCTCGAAAAAAAATCAGGCCTCGGCCCCTTTCCGGCTTCCGGAGAAGCGCTTCATGAAATCCGCGCAGCAGGAGGAGACGCAGCATTCGTTGAGACGGTAGTACACTTCCTTCCCCTCCTTTCGCGCCTCGACGATCTTGGCCCCCTTGAGCACGGAGAGATGATGGGAGATCGAGGGCTGTTTCATCTTGAAGTGCTTGCAGATGGCGGACACGGACAGCTCCCCCCCGGCGAGAAGAGCCATGATCCTCACCCGGTTGGGATCCGCCACCGCTTTGAAGAAGGTCAAACAGTCGAATTCCATTTTGGGACCGCTCTACATATAGATGACTGTCTATATTATACGATGCGCCTCCCCCGTTGTCAATGCCGGCCAAAGAGCTAGAATGTCCCTGTATGCGCGGGCGCGAAGGACGCTACGACTCGACACTGCTCGGCCTGGGGGTGTTCCTCCTCTATCTCGCCTGGCCCTCCCGCCTCCATCTCTTCGACGGAGTGGCCTGCGCCGTGGCCGTGGAGCTGGGCGATCTCCGGCATCTGGTCCACGGCAACCACCTCATCTACGGCGTGGTAGGGCTCGTGTTCCACCGCTTCCTCGGGGGCTTGGGCGTTCCGCTCAACGCTTTATTCTCGCTCCAGCTCATGGACTCCCTCTTGGGCGCGGCCGGGGCCGGGATATTCTTCTCCCTGCTCCGGAGGATCGGCTACGACCGCAAGACTTCGGCCTTCTGTTCGCTGGGCATGTCCTTTTCCTACGCCTACTGGCTCTGGAGCCTCGAGGCGAACGTCTACCTCCTCGGCCTGGTCTGCCTCCTCCTGGCTCTGAGAGCCTCGCTCTCGGATCGACCCCGCCCCTATCACATCGCGTTCTGGCACGGTCTCGCCATGCTGGGGCACGGGGCCAACGCGCTCTTCGTCCTGGTCCCCATCGCCTCGCTCTGGGCGCGTTCCCCTTCCCCGCGCGAGGACACGGCCAAGTACCTGACCACGGCCGCGGCCTTCGTCCTGGCGGCGTACACGCTCTCGGCCATGCTCTGGATACGGCCGGACTCGTCGGAGGGGCTCAAACTCTGGCTCCTGGGCAGCGCGGCCTTGGGCGAAGGAAGGTCCCTTAGATGGCAGGGCGGATTCGAAGGTTGGAACAACCTCCTTGATTGGATACGCACCAGCGGAAGAGTAGTAAGCACGATGGGCGCTCTCGGAGCGCCGGTCTGGCTAGCGGCGCTGGCCTCCCCTTTCCTGGCCGGCAGGGAGCAGGCCCGGGCGACGCTGAGCGGCTGGCTCTGGCTTCCCGCCTATCTCGCCCTCTTCCTCTTCTGGCAGCCCTACAACCTGATCTACCGCGTCACCGACGCCGCGCCCTTGTGGCTCCTCGCGGCCCCGGCGGTGAGCCTGGCCCTGAGCGGCGCGTTCACCCGCGTCCTGGCCGCGCTCTTCCTCGCCGCGGTCTTCGCCGTGAATCTCGGCTCGGTGGTGATGCCCAATTCCCGCGCCGAGAATAACCCCTCGCTTCAGAAGGCGCTTTGGATATCCTCCGCGACTCCGGAGGACGCGTGGGTCTGCGCGGAGGAGAACGACGAGGTCTATCTCCCGTATTTCGGGCGCCGGCATCCGCTCAATCTCAGGTATTTCAAGGGACGGGAAGCCGCCCTGCTCGAGAGGGTCCGGGCGATCCAGAAGGACGGAGCCCCGGTCTATCTCACCTCCTCGGCGCTCAGGGACTGGCGGCAGGTCTTCGAGACGATCGGGCTGGAGGAAGGTCCGCGCCGCGCCGATGAGGTGCTGTATCGGGTCAAGGAATTCTGATGGAGGCGCCATGAGCGAGGAACTTCGGCATTTCATCGGCGGAAAGAAGGTCGCTGGAAAGAGCGGCCGCTTCGGCGACGTCTACGACCCGACCACGGGCGAGGTGCGCGCCCGCGCGCCCTACGCCTCCAAAGCCGAGGTGGAGGAGGCGATCGGCGATTGCGCCAAGGCCTTCCCCGCCTGGTCCGCGCTCTCCCCCCAGGCCCGGGCGCGGGTGCTCTTCCGCTTCAAGGAGCTCATCGAGAAGAACGCCGACGAGCTCGCCCGCATCATCTCCGGCGAGCACGGCAAGGTCTTCTCCGACGCCAAGGGCTCCCTGACCCGGGGCCTCGAGGTCGTCGAGTTCGCCTGCGGCATCCCGCATCTGCTCAAAGGCGAGTTCTCCC
>CAYWAR010000420.1:0-2397 GCA_964455765.1 uncultured Elusimicrobia bacterium | reverse complement strand
TCTACCGCGAGCAGGTCGACCAGTTCGTGCGCCGCTTCACCGCCATCATCGACCCCATCATGGTGGTCTTCATCGGAGGCATCGTCGCGGTCATCGTGCTCTCCATTTTCATGCCGATCTTCCAGCTCTCGCAGATCGGGAGCGGGGGATAAAAACAGGAGGGAGTCACTCATGAAAAAGACGCCGCAGGGGAATTCCGCAGGCTTCACGCTCATCGAGCTTCTGGTCGTGGTGCTCATCATCGGCATCCTGGCCTCCATCGCCATCCCTCAGTATTTCAAGGTGGTCGAAAGGGCGCGCGTGGCCGAGGCGCACACCTTCATCTCCCAGCTCAAGCAGTCCCAGGAACGGTACTTGGCGCGCAACGGCCAATACCTGACCGTCACCGGAGACATCGCCACCAAACTGGACATCGAGTTCCCCAAGGAAGGCGGAGCCGGATTCTTCGGCATGAAGTTCTACAGCGCCGCCTTGGGCGCGGGCAGCGGGAGCTGCGACCTCAAATACAGCATCGAGCTCACGCGCGTCCCCGCCAACGCCGGCGTCGCTCCCCGCTACGGGGCCAGCGGCTATAAGGTCCTTTTCGACCGCTGCGAGTCGAAGATATCCTATCCGGGCTGTTCCAACTGCACGGACTTCGAGTAGAGGGGGACGCGGCGGGCGGGAACGGGTCCGACTCCTGGTCGCGGCGCCAGGGGCCGGACCCGTGTCCTTTAAGGGATATTTGTAATGTTTCTGTAACCGGCGGAAGCTACATTTAAACAGGATGCATTCCAATAGTCTCAGACGGTTGTTCCGGCTTTGGGGCCCGGCCGCGGCCGTGTCCTTGTCCATGTGCTTTGCCGGGGCGCAGGGCGGCCGCGGGGACGGCGCCGCGGATAGGCGGGACTTGAGCCGGCAGATGAGGCTCGCCGTCGACCTCTACGACCGGGGGGAGGATCTCGACGCCATGGACCGCTTCATGGACATCCTGGTCAAGGGCAGTCCCGCCGAGCGTCCCATGGCCAACGAGTACCTCAACCTCATCACCCAGCGCATGTCCCAGACCGCCACCCTCGCCCCGCCGAAGGCTCCCCAGGCCGCGGTGATCGAGACCTCGGCCGGCAAGCCTTCCCCGAAGACTTCCCGAGAGAGAGGAGAGGAGCGGGGCCCCGCCGCGGTTTCCACGGAGGAAGGGCGCGGCCGGCGGGAGCTCTCCGGGTCGGATAAGGAGGTCATGCGCCGGGAGATCGAGGCCAAGATACAGAACAAGACGCGCCTGGCCCTCCAGAAGCTCGAGAAATACGAGGACATTCGGGTCCACATGGCCACCCGGCGGGTGCCCCGGGCCGTGGGGATCCCCACCGACCTCCTCTTCGAGTCCGGAATACAGTTCAAGAAGGAGGCGTCGAGAGTCCTCGACATCATCACGGAGATGCTCTTCAGCCTCGGGGCGACCCAGGCGGTCATACTCCCCGAAGGCACCCTCATCGGGAACACGAAGATACTCGACATGCGCCGGACCATGGGCATCAGCGCCCATTTCTACAAGGCGGGCATCGCTCCGCCGCGCATCCGCGTCAATCTCCTGAGCACCCAGGTGGAGATCCCGGGAGAGCTCCAGGATTTCCGCGGCATCCTCCTCGTCTTCCTCTATAACCAGCCCTTGGGCCTCTCCACGGACACCTCCGTGGGGGAGGAGGCCGGCCCGCCGGTGTCCCTGGGAGCCAATCCCCCGTCCTTCGATCCGGCGCGCGGGGAAGGCGGCATCATCGAATTCTCCGTCGTGGAGCCTCCCTCCGGCCTCATGTCCTGGCGCTTCCAGCTCCTGGGGCAGGGCCCCGAGCGCAAGAAAGGGGGGGACCTCGCCGTGCTCCAGGAGGTCAAGGGATCGGCGCCCGTCTTCCATCAGATATTCTGGAACGGCCGGCGCAATTATTTCGGCTCCGCCTACGCCCCGGGGCAATACGAGTGCGTCCTGACCGCGACCGACATGAAGAACCGCTCGCGCAAGAAGCATATTTGGATCACCCTCGAAGGGGAGGCTCCTCTTCTGGCGGCCGCCCCGGCCGCCCGTCCCATCGAGGACCGGGGCGAGCCCCGAGCGAAGAAGGCCTCCGCTCCGGAGCCCAAGATCATGGGAGAAGAGGAGGAGGAGCGGGAGAAGGCGGCGGAGGCGAACCCTCCCGCCGCCAAGGGCAAGACCCTCTCCAAGGGGAAGGCTTCCTCCAAGCCGCCGAAGGCCGTGCGCGAGGCCAAGGCGAAGGCGGCCAAGCCGAAGAGAGCGGAGCCCGAAGTGGAGGCCCCGGAGCCTCCCGCGGCCGCCCCCGCCGCCCCGGACAAACCCCCCGCCCCCCCCCCCCCGCACGCTCCAGAACACGCCCACCCCAGCGCGATGAACAACGTAATCTCCTTCAA
>CAYWAR010000419.1:0-2418 GCA_964455765.1 uncultured Elusimicrobia bacterium | reverse complement strand
CCATACTCTCGGACCCGGAACTGCGCGTCCCGGCCCGGGCGCATGTGCTGTGCGCCTCGGACCCGGTCTCGGCCTGGGGCTGCGCCGAGCTCTACCGCACCCAGTTCGACCTGCCCGTGCACCTCATCAGCGGGCCGGCCACGGACAACGAGGTGGGCAAGGAGTTCATCGAGCGCCGCATCGGGGTCCGCGCCCTCAACGCGCGCACCGAGCCGGAACAGGTGGGAGAGCTCGTCGAGAAGCTCCTTCGCTCCGCGCTGGTGCGGCCGTGAAGACCCGCGTCGCCGTGTTGGGCGCGGGGGGCTACACGGGAGGGGAGCTCCTGCGCCTGCTCCTGGGGCATCCGCGCGTCGAGCTCAAGCAGGCGGTCTCCGCCACGCACGCGGGCAAGCCCCTGCACCACGCCCATCCCAACCTCAGAGGCGCCTCGGCGCTCTCCTTCCGTTCGGACCTCGAACCCCGGGTCATCGACCTGCTCTTCCTGGCCCAGGGGCACGGGGACTCCATGGCCGCCTTGCCCGGCTTGCTCGCCCTGCGCAAGGACCTGCGCGTCATCGACCTCTCCGGGGATTTCCGCCTCGAGGACAAAGCCCTTTATCCGGCCTGGTACGGCCGGGAGCATTCGGCTCCGGAGCTGTTGGGAAGCTTCGTCTACGGCTTGAGCGAGCTCAACGCCAAGGCCGTGGCCAAGGCCCGGCATGTGGCCAACCCGGGCTGCATCGCCTCCGCGGCCGCCCTTTCCCTGGGGCCTCTGGCCCGCGAGGGCTTCCAGGGGACCGCGCATGTGAGCGCCGTGACCGGCTCCTCGGGTTCCGGGGTCAAGCCCACGGCCCTGACCCATCATCCCACGCGCGGGGAGAACATGCGGGCGTACAAGCCCCTGCGCCACCAGCACTCTCCGGAGGTGGAACAGCTCCTCGCCCGCTTGGGCAAGACAGCGCCCGCGGGCGCTCGTTTGAAAATGGCTCTTACCGCAGTGTCGGGTCCTTTCGTCCGCGGGATATATTCCCTGACCCATCTGGCGTTGCCGGAGGACTGGAACGGGGAGCGCCTGAAGGAAGCCTTCAGACGCTCCTATAAAGACTGTTCCTTCATCCGCCTCCTCGAGTCCCCGCCCGAGCTCAACGCGGTGCGCGGGAGCAACTATTGCGACATCCACGCCGCGGTGGAAGGCCCTCACGCGGTCATCATTGCCGCGCTCGACAATCTGGTCAAGGGCGCGGCGGGGCAGGCGGTGCAGAACATGAACCTCATGCTGGGGTTCGATGAGACGGAGGGCCTCAAAGCCCCGGGGATATATCCATGACGATGACAACGACGGCCACGAAAGGGAAATCGACGGGGCTCCGGCATTTCGCCGACCTGCGAGACTGGGGCGCGCACGGCGTGGAGAAGCTCGTCGCCCTCGCGCGAAAGCTCAAGGCCGCGCCGCCCAAGGACCTCCCGCTCCGGGGCAAGTCCCTGGCCTTCTGCTTCATGAACCCCTCCCTGCGTACCCAGGTCTCCTTCGAGGTCGCGGCCGCCTCGCTGGGCGCCCATCCGGTCACGCTGTTCTTCGGCCAGGGGACTTGGAACATGGAGAGCCGCGACGGCGCGGTCATGGACGGCTCCGCCACCGAGCATCTTAAGGACGCGGTCCCGGTGCTCGGCCGCTATTGCGACGCGGTGGCCCTGCGCGCCTTTCCCTCGGGGAAGACCTGGGAGGAGGATAGGAAGGAGCCCCAGCTCTCGCCTTTCCTGCGCTACTCCACGGTGCCGGTCATCAACATGGAATCCTCGCTGGGCCACCCCTGCCAGGGCCTGGCCGACCTCATGACCATCCAGGAGCGCATGGACCCCCGCCGCAAGAGATTCGTCCTGACCTGGGCCCCGCACATCAAGCATCTGCCCTCGGCCGTCCCGCATTCCGCGGCGCAGGCCGCGGTGCTCGGCGGCATGGACCTCGTCCTCTGCAGGCCCGAGGGCTACGATCTCGACGGGGAGGTCATGGCCTGGCTCAAGGAGGAGAGCGCGCGCCGAGGCACGAAGGTCGAGGTCACCGACGATCCAGAGAAGGCCTATGAGGGAGCCCATGTGGTCTACGCCAAATCCTGGGGAGCGCTCTCGAACTACGGCGCGCTTCCTCCGCAAGATCCGGCCTTCCGTGACCGCTGGCGCGTGAGCGCCGAGAAGATGCGCCGCACCGAGAGGGCGTTGCTCATGCACTGCCTGCCCGTGCGGCGCAACCTCGAGATCGACGACGCGGCTTTGGACGGCCCGGGGTCGGTGGTCCTCGACGAGGCGGAGAACCGGCTGCATACGGCCAAGGCCGTGCTCCTGGAGCTCTTGGGAGCGTCGAAATGACCGACCACGGCGTGACTCTGCTCCAAGCCGTCCCCTATGTCCGGATGTATAAGGGAAAGGTGTTCGTCGTGAAGG
>CAYWAR010000418.1:0-2426 GCA_964455765.1 uncultured Elusimicrobia bacterium | reverse complement strand
GGGGCTCGGGAGTTTTCGAGGTCGGCCGAAGATGCTCGTTCACCCTCCGCATCACCGAGGGGAAATCCACCTCGGAGCCGATCAATGACGCCGAACTCGTCGGCTACCGCTCCTTGACCCCCCCGGGGAGAAATGGGAGAATCCTGCCCGAGACCGACGCAGACCCACGGAGGCCGCGATGAATCCCCCCAGCCCTTTCCCCGAGATAGGTTCCTCCACGGATCCGGCCCAGGTGCCCTGGCATGACGCGGTCGTATGGTCGGAGAGGGCTTCGGACGGCCGGCGGGTCTATGAATGGATCATCAAGGAGCACATCCGCCAGGCTTCCTGGACTTCGGGGACGGTCTCCATCCAGGTCTCGGACAAATCCTTCCTCTACAAGGATGTGATGTATTTCCTGGTGCAGGCGCCCTTCATGGCCATCGGCCAGAACGTACCGGTCGGCTGAGCGGCGCTCAGCGCTGGCACTCCGGGCAATATAGGCTGGTCCGTCCGGCGAGCCTCCGCCGGGTCCGGCGCAGGCCGAGGCCGCAGGGACAGCGCTCCCGGCCGTAGACGCGCAGAGCCTTCTGCGCCTTCCCGGGCCTGCCCAGGGGGTCCAAGAACGCCTCGTCCTCGAGCGTGCTCCCCCCCAGGCGCACGGCTCGCTCGAGCACGCGCTTGATGGCCGTGCAAAGGAGCGAAGACTCTCTTTTTGTGAGGCTTCCCGCCCTCCGGTCCGGCCGTATCCCCGCCGCATGCAATGCCTCGGTGGCGTAGATGTTCCCGATGCCGGCCACGACGCGCTGATCCAACAACAGGGCTTTGACCGGGGCGCGGCGGCCGCGCAGGGACTCCCGGAGGGTCTCGGGGGTGAAATCCGGGGAAAGAGGCTCCGGCCCGAGAGAGGGAAGGGGACAGCCCACCCGTCCGAAACGACGCGGGTCGTTGAAGGCCAGGACATGTCCGCCCACGGCCAGTTCGAACCGGATATGGCTCCCCCCTCCCTCCAGGATCAATCTGCCCGACATCCCGAGATGGAGCGTCAGGGGTTTTCCCTCGGAGAGGTCCAAGATGAGATATTTCCCCCGGCGCCGGATCTCTCTGAGCAGGGAGCCGCGCAGCACGGCGCCGGCGAGGTCCGGGGCACGGTAGAAGGTGGTCTTCGGGACGCGGAAGCCTTCGAGCATGAGTCCCGCGAGGCGGGACTGGAGGACGCGGCGGACCGTCTCGACTTCGGGAAGCTCGGGCATCGATCATCCCGGGGAGGGCTGCGGCCCTCCCTAATCACCCGAAAGGAAGCCGTGCTTGGCGGAGAAATAATTCCCGGCGAAGAAAGTCAGGAGCAGGGAGGCGAAGGCCAGCATGGAGAGGAAGACCGTGCGCCGCCCGCGCAGACCCCGCGCCCGCTGGACCAAGGTGGCGCCGTAGAGGGACCAGGAGAGCAGGCTCATGAGGAACTTGGCGTCCAAGCTCCAGAAGCGGCCGTGCTCATGGCGGTACCAAAGGCTTCCCAGGAGCATGCCCGCGCTGAGCACGGCGAAGGCCGCGGCGATGACGCGCGAGTGGAGGCCGTCGAGATCCTCGATGGCCGGGAGGCGGTAGCAGAGCTCCGTGGGCCTGCGGGATTTGATCTGCCGCTCCTGGATGAGCAGGGCCAGGCCCACGCCGAAGCCGTTGGCGAAGATCGTGTAAGAGACCATGAGCATCAGCGGGTGGATGTTGAGCCAATAACTGCGCAGGGCGGGCTGGAGCGCCCCCGCGGCCGGGTCGGCCCAGAGCCAGGCCGCGCCGGCGGCGAGGAAGGTCCAGGGCAGGACGAAGGCTCCCAGCACGTTGAGCCGGGAGACTCCCTCGATGACCCAGAAGACCAGGGCGTTGGAGAAGGCGAGGCAGGAGAGGGCGCCGAAGAAGGAGTCGATGGGCAGGAAGAAGCGGTTCTCCGGGAAGCGCCAGAACTGCGCCGTGCGCCCCAGGAAGCTCACGAGATGCGCGGCGAGCCCGATCCCCAGGAGCCGCCACATCCAGGCGGTCAGGGCTTCGTTGCGCGAGAAGACATACGCGAGCGCCAGCGCGGTGGAGACCGCGTAGAGGGAAAGGGCGGCATCGAAGAGGGCCGTCTCCATCGGATGCATATCTTACAACAAACTTGCCGAGACGCGGCTGAACTTAATACACTGGCTCTTCGGGACGGATACGGAAGCGTTGCTGGAACGGAGGCAACCATGAAGTGGTCGGAAGTGGAAGAGCGCGTACGAACGAGATCCCTGATACACCACCCTTTCTTCCAGGCCTGGTCGGACGGGAAGCTGACGACCGGGGACCTGGGCGCGTTCGCCAAGCAGTACTACGCCTTCGAGAACAATTTTCCCAGGCTGCTGAGCCGGGTCCATTCGCGCTGCGAGGACGCGGCCCTGCGCCGGCGCATCCTCAAGAACCTCGACGAC
>CAYWAR010000417.1:0-2427 GCA_964455765.1 uncultured Elusimicrobia bacterium | reverse complement strand
TACAACGAGCTCGCGGCCTTCGCCCAGTTCGGCTCGGACCTGGACAAGACCTCCCAGCAGCAGCTCGCCCGCGGCCAGAGGATGGTGGAGCTCCTCAAGCAGAACCAATACGAGCCCATGACCGCGGCCGAGCAGGTCTGCGTCCTCTTCGCCGGCATCACCGGGGTCCTCGACGACGTCCCGGTGGGGGCCGTCCGGCGCTTCGAAGGCGAGCTGCGCGCGTTCTTCGCCGGCGCGCACGGGGACATCCTCTCCGAGATCGGAGAGAAGAGGGAGCTCTCGGACGCGCTGAAGGGGAGGATGGAAGCAGCCTGCGCCCAGTTCAAGAAGGGATTCCATGTCTGAGCGGCTCGCGAAGGCGGTGCTGGGCGCTCTGCTCGCGGCGGCGCTCTCGGCCGGGGGGGCCCCGGCCCAGGCTCCGGTTCCGGCGCAGACCTATCTCATCAGCCTGAGCCTGGTCGAGGCGCTCGTCGCCATCGACAAGACGGGCCTCTCCGCGGTGTTCAGCTTCGTCCCCGAGCAGAACGCCCCCATGGCGTTGGCCACCTACCTCATGGGCGACCCCGGGGCCCTCAAGCGCTTCCTCAAGAAATGCCGCAAAGATTACGACGCCGCCCAGGGCATCAACGAATGGGACAAGCAGGTCCTCCTCTATCTGGTGGGTCTCGACGCCTCCGGCCTGAGCGACGCCGGAATGAAGAAGGTCCCGGAGGGGCTCATGAAGAAGGTCTCCGAGATGAGCCTTCTGCCGGGCGTGCCTCTGGAGATCGTGGTGCAGAAGAGGACCCCGTGAAAAGGGCGTTGGTGACGGGCGGCGCGGGCTTCATCGGGTCGAACCTGGCCGTGGAGCTCGAGCGCCTGGGCTGGAAGGTGAGCGTCCTCGATGATTTCAGCTCCGGCCACTTCGAGAACCTCAAGGGCTTCTCCGGGGAGGTCATCGGCGGGGACATCTGCTCCCCCCAGGACTGGGCCCAGCGGGTGGGGCCCGTGGACGCGGTCTTCCATCAGGCCGCCATCACGGACACGACGGTCACCGATCAATTGCGCATGATGCGGGTCAACGTCGAGGGATTCCGGAACGTGCTGGAGTTCGCCCTCTCCTACGACACCAAGACCATCGTATACGCGACCTCGGCCGGGGTCTACGGCTCCGGTCCCTGTCCCATGCGGGAGAGCCAGGCGCCCGCGCCCCTGAACGTCTACGCATTCTCCAAGATGGTCATGGAGCGGACGGCGGCGGACTTTGCCGCGGCCCACGACGGCATCGGAATCGTCGGGCTGCGCTATTTCAACGTGTACGGTCCGCGCGAGGACCACAAGGGGGCGGCTGCCAGCATGATCTGGCAGCTCCAGGGGCAGATCCGCGCGGGGCGGCGTCCGCGCATCTTCAAGCACGGCGAGCAGTACCGGGACTTCATCTACGTCAAGGACGTGGTCGCCGCCAACCTCCGGGCCCTTGCCTGGGGGAAGCGCGGCGTCTTCAACGTCTGCACGGGAAAGGGCACGGATTTCAACGCCATCATCTTGCACCTCAACCGGGCCGCCGGGACCGCACTGGAACCGGAGTACTTCGACAACCCGTACTCGTTCTATCAGAACCAGACTTTGGGGGACCCCCAGGAGGCGGAGCGGGTCCTGGGCTTCAAGGCCGCCTATTCCGCCGAGGACGGGATATCGGATTACCTGGGAAAGCGGCCCCAGCCGGCCGGGGCCGGAGGATAGCATGGCATCGCTGCGCGAGATACGGCGCAAGATCAAATCGGTCAAGTCGACTGAGCAGATCACCAAGGCCATGAAGATGGTCGCCGCCGCGCGCATGCGCCGGGCCCAGGGAGCCATCCTCTCCTCGCGCCCCTTCGCGGTCAAGATCGACGAGGCGGTCCGGGATTTGGCCGCCCTCGAGGTGCGCGCGGACCACGACGCCGGGCGCGAGATCCAGATCCATCCCTGCTTCGAGAGGCGGGCCTCGGGCTCGGCGGTCCTGGTCCTCATCACGGCCGATAAAGGGCTCTGCGGGGCGTTCAACACGAACCTGCTGCGCGCTGCGCTCGACTGGCTCAGGCGCAACCAGGGACGGAGGATCTCCGTGGCCGTGGTCGGGCGAAAGGGAAGGGATTTCCTCTCCCGGCTCAAGGGGTTCGAGCATTCCCTCCTCTGCGAGCTGACCGGGATATTCCCCAAAGCCTCCTTCGCGCACGCGGAGCTATTGGGCAAGCCGATCTTCGACTCGTACATGGATGGGACGGCCTCCTCGGTCACGGCCATCTACAACGAATTCAAGTCCGCCGTGTCCCAGCGGGTGGTGGAGGCCCAGCTCCTGCCCATCCCCCTGCCGGAGGCGGCGCAGGAGGGCAAGACGCGCGCCTTCGCCTTCCGCTTCGAGCCGCGCCGGGAGAGGCTCCTCGAGGCCCTCCTGCCCAGGGCGCT
>CAYWAR010000416.1:0-2443 GCA_964455765.1 uncultured Elusimicrobia bacterium | reverse complement strand
GGCATGACGAAGAGCAGCCACATGGGCGCCCAGTAGCCCACCAGGAGGTAGAAGAGCGGGATGCACCAGAGGAAGGTGAGCCAGACCTGGACGATCTTAAGGCGGTTCGACCAGCCGACGAAGCGGTAGGTGTTGCGCGTGAACCAATGGTTGACGATCAGGGAGAGCAGGAGCACCCCGAAGGCCTTGTTGCGCACCGACTTCTCCGGGTCTGTGAAATAGATGGCCGCGAGGACCAGGACCGTGGCGAACGGTGTGAAGTAGAGGTTGAGCAGGTTCATTCCGGGATTAAAGCAAATTCTAGGCTCTGCGAAAGAAGAGAAGGTGCCGCTCCCTCTCCTCGCCGGGAAGGCGGTAGGCCCGGCTCCCCTCTCGGGAGACCTTGAGCCGGGCCAGGATGGGGTCGACGGAGCCCGGCGCGGGCTCGCTGGCATAGGCCATGAGCAGCCCCCCCTCCTTTAATAAGGGAAAGGCCTCGGGAAGCAGGTCCTCCAGGGGGGCCACGGCTCGCGCAAGCACCGCGTCATAGGTCTTCCCCCCTCCGGCGCGCCCGCCCCTCTCGTTGCGCACATGCAGTCCGGGGAGTCCCAGGCGCAGGGCCTCCAGGTTCAGGAAGGCGAACTTGCGCGAAGAGGATTCGATGAGCGTCATGTCCGCCTCGGGCCAGGCGATCTTCACGCAGAAGCCCACGAAACCTCCTCCGGCGCCGAGGTCGGCCAGGCGGGGCTCGGGCCCGAGGCGCCGGCGCAGTTCGGCCACCGGGGCCAGGCCGTCCAAAACGTGCCGGCGGGCTATCTCCAGCCGCTCCCGCGCCGCCGTGAGGTTCACCTTCGCATTGTGTTCGAGGAGGTCGTCGATGTAGCGGTCCAACAGCGCCCACTCCCCCTCCCCAAGTTCAAGCTCCCACCCCGCGAGCGTCTCCTTCACCAGCTTGAGCGCGGAGTCCGCGGCCGGCCGCCTCTCCCCGCCGGTCATGAGCCCCTCCGTTTGAGCCAGACCGACAATATCTGCATGTCCGCCGGAGTCACTCCCGGCACCCGCGCGGCTTGGCCAAGATTCTCCGGACGCACTCGCGCGAGCTTCTGGCGCGCCTCGGTCAGGATGGGCACGGCCTCGTAGCGGAAGTCCGCGGGGATGGGCACGCCCGCCAAGGCGCTCAAGGCGCGGGTGGACTTCAACTCGCGGCGTATATAGCCCTCGTAGCGGCGCTGGATCTCCGCTTGCTCCCGGGCGAGCGCCAGGGACCAAGGGAAAAGGACGTCGTCGCCGTGGGGCGGCGGCGCCGAGGCCAGGAAGCTCTCCACGCAGTCGCGGTAGCGGCGGAAGGCGTCATGGGCCTCGGGTCCGATGAGGCCGAGCCTGCGCCCCGTGTCCATGAGCCGCAAGTCCGCGTTGTCGGCGCGCAGGTGGAGACGATGCTCGGCCCTGGCGGTGAACATGCGATAGGGTTCGTCGGTCCCCTTGGTGACGAGGTCGTCGACGAGGACCCCCAGATAGGCTTCCTCGCGCCCGAGCACGAGGGGAGCTTCGCCGCGCAAGGCGAGCGCGGCGTTCACGCCGGCCAGGAAGCCCAGGGCCGCGGCCTCCTCGTAGCCCGTGGTCCCGTCGACCTGGCCGGCCAGGTAGAGTCCCCCGACCGTCTTGGTCTCCAGCGTGGCCTTCAACTGCGTGGGTGGGCAGTAGTCGTACTCGATGGCGTAGCCGGGACGCATGATCTGCGCGTTCTCCAGCCCGGGGACCGTGCGCAGGAAAGCGAGCTGTACCTCCTCCGGCATGCTCGTGGACAAGCCGTTGACGTAGACTTCCCGGGTGTCCCAGCCCTCCGGCTCCAGGAATATCTGGTGGCGGGCCTTCTCCGGGAATTTGACCACCTTATCCTCGATGGAAGGGCAGTAGCGGGGCCCCAGGGCCTTGATGCGGCCGGAGTAGAGCGGGGAGAGGCCGAGGTTCTCCCGGATGACGCGGTGCGTCTCTTCGTTGGTCCAGGTGATCCAGCAGGGCAGGAGCATGTTGCGGACTTCCGGGGTCAGGTGAGAGAGAGGGCGCGGCTTCGCGATCGGGTCCTGTCTTTCCAGGCGCGCATAGTCGATGGACCGGGAGTTGAGGCGCATCGGGGTGCCCGTCTTGAAACGGCGGACCTCAAAGCCCAGCTCTTCGAGCGAGGAGGAGAGGCGTTCGCAGGGAGGTTCCCCCCCGCGGCCGCACGGGGTGGACTTGAGGCCCAGGTGGGCCCGGCCCCGGAGGAAGGTGCCGGCCGTCAGGATGGCGGCCGAACAGCCGTAGACGGCTCCCCGCTCGGTCTCCACCGCGCTCACCCGGCCGCCCTCGGTCCGCACGGCCCGGGCCTCGTCCTGCCGGAGGAAGAGGAGGTCCTGGGATTCCAAGGTCTCCTTCATCGCCGCCCGGTAGGCCCGCTTGTCGCACTGCACCCGCGGTGAGCGCA
>CAYWAR010000415.1:0-2445 GCA_964455765.1 uncultured Elusimicrobia bacterium | reverse complement strand
GACTTCGCGGGATTCCGCCTCCCGGCGCCTCCGATGGCCGTCCCCATCGGCCGCTGTCAAGTGGTGTCAGACGTTAACAAGATTAACTTGTTTATCGTGATCAAGTAAGTTAATTTTGTTAACGTCTGACACCGTTGTATAATAGCGCGTGGTTCGAGTGGCGCGAGGGGAATTCCTCCGCATGGCGCAAAGGGAATTCGAAGGACTCCCTCCTCAGGTCCGCAGGCTCCTGCATAACGTGGAGATCGGGGTGAAGGCCCTTCCCGGCCCGGAGGCCGGGCGCTGGAGGGGCTCGCGGAGACTGTTGGGTCTCTACAGCGGACTTACCCGGGAGCAGATGCTCAGCCCCATGACCGGGACGCATCTGCCCTCCCGCATCGTCCTCTATCAGAGGAACCTGGAGGACGGCTGCGGGAGCCTGGAGGAGCTCTCCCGCCGCGTCGCGACCACTCTGCGCCACGAGATCGCGCATCATTTCGGTTTCAGCGAAGAGGAATTGCGCAGGGCCTGGCCGGAAGGAGCCTAAGAGGAGGATCAGGATGAGCCAGACGCAAGAAAAGGAGACGCCCAAGACCCCGGAGGAGCTGGAGCTCCATTGGTTCCGCACGGTCTATCAGGGCGACGACATGCCCCAGCTCACTTGGCGGGCCGTGCTCATGGGCTCGGTGCTGGGCGGCTTCATGTCCCTCTCGAACCTCTATGTGGGGCTCAAGACCGGCTGGGGCCTCGGAGTGGCCATCACGGCCTGCATCCTCTCCTTCGCCATCTACAAAACGCTCATGGCCGCCTTCCCGCGGCTCTTCCCCACCGAGATGTCCATCCTGGAGAACAACTGCATGCAGTCCACGGCTTCCGCGGCCGGTTATTCCACCGGCGGCACCATGGTCTCGGCGATCGCGGCCTATCTGCTGGTCACCGGACACCACATCGCCTGGCCGACCCTCGTCTGCTGGACCTTCTTCCTGGCCGCGCTGGGCGTTTTCATGGCCGTGCCCATGAAGCGCCAGATGATCAACGTGGAACAACTCAAATTCCCCAGCGGCATCGCGGCCGCGGAGACCTTGCGCAGCCTGCATTCCAAGGGAGCCGAGGCCCTTAAGAAGGCCCATGCCCTGGGCGTCGGGGGCGTGGTGGGAGGCGTCGTGGCTTGGTGCCGCGACGCGGCCTGGCCGAAGTTCCTCGCCATCCCCGGACACTTGGAGATCCCGGGCTCCCTGGGCGGTCTCCCTCTGGCCAAATGGACCATCTCCATGGAGGTGAGCGCCATCATGATCGCGGCCGGAGCCATCATCGGCTGGCGCGTGGCCTGGTCCATGCTCCTGGGCGCCGCGGTCAACTACGGCGTCCTGGCGCCTTGGATGGTGAGTCTGGGCGCCATCGACTCCTCCAAGGTCGGATACCGGGCCATCGTAAGCTGGAGCACCTGGGCCGGGGCTTCGATCATGGTCTCCTCGGCGCTCTTCGCCTTCACCCTGCAGTGGCGCTCCATCCTCCGCGTGTTCGGCGGCTTCGCCTCCTCCTTCTCCCGGACTTCTCCCTCCGCCTCGGAAGACCCCTTAGCGCGCATCGAGGTCCCCGGTTCCTGGTTCCTCAGCGGGGTGGGACTCTCCGGTCTGGGCTGCATGGCCGTGCTCTATTTCGCCTTCGGCACCACCTGGTGGATGGGTTTTACGGCCGTGGCCATGACCTTCTTCCTGTCCGTGGTGGCCTGCCGGGTCACCGGGGAATCCGACACCACGCCCGTCGGGGCCATGGGCAAGATGACCCAGCTCCTCTTCGGCGCGCTCGCCCCCTCCAACCTCGTCACCAACCTGATGACCGCCTCGGTCACGGCCGGCGCCGCGGGCTCCTCGGCGGA
Organism: uncultured Elusimicrobia bacterium; assembly: GCA_964455765.1. Taxonomy (GTDB): domain Bacteria; phylum Elusimicrobiota; class Elusimicrobia; order UBA1565; family UBA1565; genus CAYHRV01. The sequence goes on along the minus strand of CAYWAR010000415.1, from coordinate 587 downwards.
CCTCCTCGTCGACCTCAAGAGCGGGTATCTGCTGGGGGCCAACCCGCGCAAGCAGTTCATCGCCCAGTTCCTGGGGATTTTCGCCGGGACCTTGGTCGTGGTCCCCGCCTTCTATCTCCTGGTCCCCGACGCGCAGACCCTGGGCACCGACCGCTGGCCCGCGCCCTCGGCGCAGGTATGGGCCGCGGTGGCGAGGCTGCTCGCCGACGGCTTCCACGCCCTGCATCCGACCGCGCGCATGGGCCTGCTCCTCGGCCTGGCGGTGGGCGTGCTCATCCCGGCGCTGGAGCTGGCGTTCCCCAAATACAAATCCTATATTCCCTCCGCCACGGGCTTGGGACTCTCCATGGTGATCCCCTTCTTTAATTCCCTCTCCATGTTCCTCGGCGCGCTCATCGCGCTGACCTTGGAGAAGAAGCGGCCGGAGCTCGGCGAGACTTATGTCATCCCGGTCAGCTCGGGCATCATCGCGGGCGAATCGCTCGTGGGCGTCGCCGTCGCCCTTCTGGCCGCGAGCGGCATCCTGGGATAAGGGGTTGTGAAACAAAAACATGGACACTTTGGCTGAGGTGATTTTGGAGCGAGAC
>CAYWAR010000414.1:0-2453 GCA_964455765.1 uncultured Elusimicrobia bacterium | reverse complement strand
TTCCCCGAAGAAGGAGCCGGGGCCCAGGACGGCAAGGACCTGGGCCTTGCCGTCCTGGCCGCGCTTGGTCAACTCCACCTTGCCGGACTCGACGATGAACAGGGCCCGGCCGATGTCTCCCTCCACGAAGAGCGCCTCGCCCTCGTGATAGGTCCGGGTGTGAAACGACTGGAGCAGATATCCGAGTTCCTGGGAGCCCAATCCCTTGAAGATGCTCAGGGACCTGAGGAAATCCCGCTTCTTGGAGAACTGCTTGTCGACGAAGAAGTTCTTGAGTTGTCGGAGCAAGACGCGTTACGCTCCGCCGGTTTCTTTGTAGGCCTTCTTCCCCGCTTCCCAGGCCGCGCCGACCTGCTCCTTCTTGGAGTGCAGGAACTCGCGCTCCTTCTCCAGGAGACGGCGGGCCCTATCGCGGTTCTCGTCGAACCAGTCGCCGATCTTGTGGCGGGTCTCATCGCCGGAGCAGGGGGCGAGGAGGAGCCCGACGGCGGCGCCGACCACGCCTCCGAGCAGGAACGCCAGGACGCCTTCACCGGAATTGTTCTCAGACATGTTCCCTCCGTGATTAACGACTCAGCCGCATCCGCCCGACGATTCAGGAGCCGCGCCTGCGGCTCTTGGCCCATAGGGCCGCGGCGACGCCGACGCCCACCGCCAGGGCCCGGACCCAGCCCGAGCGGGCCGCGGCCGCGAACTCGCTCACGCGCTCGGACACCGACCGCCAATTGCGGATCTGGTCCCCGGCTTCATAGGCCAGCGCCTCGACGGCCATCGCCGTGCGCTTGATCTGGAACAGCGTGTAAATGAGCCCCACCGATCCGATGAGCAGGATGAGGGTGATGATCCCGAGACAGGCCGCGATGAAGAGGAGCATCGAGACTCGACTATAACTAAATTTGCGGCGGGCGTCAACCGGACCGCGCCGGGCCCGCCGTTGCCCGAAGGGCCCATTTTTCGGCGTAGGCCTTTTGGCCCTTGCCGGGTGCCGGAGGTCCCATCTATGATAAGGATGCCATGAAGGGTCTCCACCAGGGCAGCAACGGGGCGTCCTCTTCTCCGGAGGGAAATCCCGACCCGCTGCCTTCCTTCGGTCCCGACGAGCCCGACCTGCCCGAGTTGGAGGGGAAGAAGAAAGAGGAAGAAGAGAAGAAGCGCGGCGCGGCTTGGCTGAGCGGGATCGGGCCTCGCGGCGGGGATCTCCTCCTCGGCGGAGCGAGGGCCGGAGCATCGTCGGCCGCCCGCTCCGGGGTCCTGGGTTCCGGCCGGATCGCCGCGGCCCTCTCCGATCTCTTCGGCGGCTCCGGGACCTTCGTGGGGGGAGTCTTCGCCTCGAAGATCGGCGGTTCCCTGGTCCTGGGAGGAATGCTCGCCTGGGGAGGGGTCGTCCTGGTTGCGGGGTTCAGCCTGTTGGGCAGGCTGGGAGGGGGGCCCCAGGGAGCCAAAGGCTCGGGCCTTTCCGTGGGGATGGAGGGTTCCGGCATCGTCATCGACGCTCCCAAGAACCGGTCCTTGAACTTCCTGTCCAACGCCAATCAAGGCGAGTTGATGTGGGACAAGGACAATCCCCAGCCTCCAGGGAACCAGGGGACGGCCAAGGAGCCGGAGCAGGACTCGGTCCAGGAGGCCGAGCAAGGACAAGACGATAAGACGGCCCTGGCTCAGACGCAGGGGGAATCTGCCTGGCCGAAATCCTTCGGCTCGGACGGGAAGTTGGCTTCCGGGAAATTCAGCTTTCAGGGCAAGGGCGCGGGCGCGGGGGGCGCCGGTCTCGCAGCCGGAGGCGGATCGGGCGGCACGCCGGGCGCCGTTTCCGGGAAGGGCCCTCCCATGTCCACCCGGGTCGGAGGGGGAAGGCTGGGCGCTCCGCCGCGCGGGGCGAAGCGTCACGCCTCCAGGGCGATCAACATCGGCCGAGGGCGTTCAGGCCGCGCCATGGGACAGGCCAAGCTGGCGCGCACGATGTCCGGGAAGGGATCGACGGCTTCGGGGGACGCCGGGGCGCGCCAATACGCGGCGGACGCTTTCGACCAGAGCGCGACGCGCGGAGGGGACTTGAACGCCCCTCCGGGCGGAGGCGGCGACCAAGGCGTGGTCGTGCCGCCCGGCACCGGGGCTCCCGAGGTGGACAATACGCTTCCCAATCCGCCCGAAGCCCCGCCCCCCACCAACATGACGCCCTATCAGAACCAGTTGGACGCGGCCAAGGGGATGGGGATGCAGGCCGCCATGCTCAAGATGCTCTCGATGATGCTCATCCTCATGGGGCTGGGCCTCATCGCGGCCGGCATCGCCCTGCTCAACAACCACACGACATTCCCCATCGGCATCGCCCTCATCTGCATGGGAGTGGCGTTGGTGGCCATGGGCATCATGATGCTCATGATGGCCCAGCAGATGGCGGCGGCCGCCAAGGGGATGGGTCTGGGAAGCCTCAGGGCATTGCATCAGGTTCT
>CAYWAR010000413.1:0-2454 GCA_964455765.1 uncultured Elusimicrobia bacterium | reverse complement strand
ATTACGCCTTCGAGAACAATTTCCCCAGGCTGTTGAGCCGGGTCCACTCGCGCTGCGAGGACGCGGCCCTGCGCCGGCGCATCCTCAAGAACCTCGACGACGAGGAGGCGGGGGCGGAGAACCACCGGGAGCTCTGGATAGATTTCTCGGAGGCGTTGGGCCTCGCCCGCCGCGAGGTGATCGAAGCCCCCCTGCTTCCCGAGACGCGTCAGGCCCTGGAGACGCTGACCGCGCTCAGCGACCACCCCAATTTCGCGGTGGGCCTGGCCGCCGTCTACGCGTTCGAATCCCAGATCCCCGCGCTGTCCGCGCTCCAGCTCGAGGGGCTGCGCAGGTTCTACGGGATCACGGATCTCAAAGCCCTGCGCTTCTTCGAGCTGCACAAGCAGATGGAGGCCTGGCACAGCAGCGAAGCCAAGGAGATGATCCTCTCCTCCGGCGCGGCCATGGAGATCGTGGAGGCCGCGGCGGACCAGGCCTGTTCCGCGCTCTGGAAGCTTACCGACGGGGTGTGCAAATCGCGCCCCGCATCCGTCTGCGCGGCATAATCCTCCCGCCGGCGGAGAAGGCTCCGGCGGCCTTGGATTGATCTCGTGAAAGACCCCTCGATCATGGTCGAAGTCGAGTCCCTGGCCCACGAATATCGGGCCAAGGGCGGGCCGCGTCCGGCCCTGCGCGGAGTCTCCTTCTCGGTCCGCAAAGGAGAGGTCTTCGGCCTGCTCGGCCCCAACGGGAGCGGGAAGACGACGCTTTTCAAGATACTCTCCACGCTCCTTCGTCCCTCCTCGGGACGGGCCGCGGTCGCCGGTGCGGACATCCTCGCTTCCCCGGAGGAGGCCCGGCGCTCCATCGGCGTGGTGTTCCAGAACCCCGCCCTCGATAAGCGCCTCACGGTGGAGGAGAACCTCCGCCATCAGGGGCATCTGTACGGCTTGTCCGGCCGCGACCTCTCCGGCCGCATCGCCGGGTCGTTGGAGCGTTTCGGAGTGGCCGAGCGGAGGCGAGACCTCGTCTCGGAGCTGTCCGGAGGCCTCAAGCGCCGGGTCGAGCTCGCCAAGGGGATGCTCCACGGCCCCTCGGTGCTCATCCTCGACGAGCCTTCGACCGGCCTCGACCCGGGGGCGCGACTGGAATTGTGGTCGGTGCTCAAGGAGCTCAGCGGGAAGGAGGGAGTCACCGTGCTCCTGACCACCCATTGGATGGAGGAGGCCGAGCGCTGCGGCCGCCTGGGCATCCTGGCCGAGGGGAAGCTCGTCGCCGAGGGGACGCCCGCGGCGCTGCGCTCGGAGATCGGCGGGGACGTGCTCACGGTGGAGGCCGACGACCCGCTCACGCTGGCCGCGGCCATCCGCGACCGTTTCGGCTGGGAGGCCGCGGTGGTGGAGGGGACGCTGCGCCTGGAAAGGGAGGACTGCGCGCGCCTGCTGCCCCAGCTGGCCGAGGCCTTCCCGGGGCTCCTGCGCAGGGCCGTGCTATCGAAGCCGAGCCTCGAGGACGTCTTCCTTCATAAGACCGGGCACTCGTTCTCCCCCAGAGAGAGCCGGGAGCAAGGCTCATGAGCGATTGCCGGACCTGCCGCCTGCGCTCCTTCCTCCTGGCCGCGGGCAGTCTGTGCCTGCGGGAGCTCGTGCGCTTCCTGCGCGATAGGAGCCGCGTCGTGGGCTCGATCGCCCCCCCCCTGGTATTCTGGGTCCTGCTCGGCTCCGGGCTCGGGGAATCCTTCCGGCCGCCGGGGACGCCCGGCGGAGCCGACTATCTCCAATATTTTTTCCCCGGGACCGTGATGCTCATCGTGCTCTTCACCGCCATCTTCGCCACCATCTCGGTCATCGAGGACCGCCATGAGGGCTTCCTGCAATCGGTGCTCGCCGCTCCCATCCCGCGCTCGGCCATGGTGGCGGGCAAGGTGCTCGGCGCGGCCCTGCTCGCCTTCCTGCACGGCCTGGCCTTCCTGCTGCTGGCCCCGGTCGCCGGCCTGAGCCTCGATCCCCCGGGCTGGGCCCTCGCCCTGAGCGCCATGCTCCTCGCCTCGGCGGGGATGGCGAGCCTGGGCTTCTTCATCGCATGGAGGCTGGACTCGACGCAGGGCTTCCATGCCGTCATGAACCTGCTCCTCATCCCCATGTGGATGCTTTCGGGCGCGCTCTTCCCCTCGGCCGGGGCTCCGTCCTGGCTGAAGGCGCTGGTGGCCCTCAATCCCATGACCTACGCCGTGCTGGCCCTCCAGGGTTCCCTGCGCGTCGGCGGCGTCCATCCTCTCGCCCCGGATGCCCCGGTCGCTCTCTGCCTGGCCGTCATGGCGGGCTTCTTCCTGCTCACCGGCGCCGCGTCCGTGCTCCTCGTCAACCGCTCCCAATGACGGCTTCCGCCCGGCTCATCGTGAGCCTCCTTCTGAGCCTGGTCCGACCCGATGCGGAGGCGATGGTGACCGCCTCCGGCTGCTGCACCTACTCT
>CAYWAR010000412.1:0-2464 GCA_964455765.1 uncultured Elusimicrobia bacterium | reverse complement strand
CGCCCCTGGCAGGGGATATCGGTGCTTCTCATCCTGATCCCCTTCTGGACGAACATCCTCGTTCGCCTTTACGCGTGGATATTCATCCTGGGCCGCTCCGGCCTCTTCAACAAGGCGGCGCAGGCGCTGGGCCTGATCTCGGCGCCCTGGGAGATGCTCTACACCAAGGAGGCCATCATCCTCGGACTCGTCTACGGGCATCTGCCCTTCATGATCCTGCCGCTCTACGCGGCGATGGAGAAGATCGATAAGGGCCTCATCGAGGCGGCGCGCGACCTCTACGCCTCCTCCTGGGAGGTGTTCCTGCGCGTCATCCTCCCGCTATCGAAGCCCGGGCTCGTGGCGGGCGCCGCGCTCGTCTTCGCCTCCATCCCCTGCGATTTCATCACGCCGGACCTGCTCGGGGGCGCCAAGAACATGATGCTCGGCAATCTCATCCAGCAGCAGTACCTCACCGCGCGCGACTGGCCCTTCGGCTCCGCGGTGTCCCTCATGGCCATGGTGGTCATCGGCGCCGGGGTCATGGTCTATCTGCGCCAGGAGTCCGCGAGTTGACCGAAGCAATCGCGGCCAATTGCGAGGAAATGGTTGAGCCAAGCGGGCGAACACCATGAAGCGTTTTCCTTGGCTGGCGCTCGCCAGCGCCCTGACCCTGCTCTTCCTCTATCTGCCCATCTTCATCCTGGCGGCGTTCTCCTTCAACGCCTCCCGCTATACCGCCCATTGGACGGGCTTCACCTGGCATTGGTATGCCTCCCTGCTGGAGAACGAGGACATCCTGCGGGCCACCCTAAACAGCCTGGCCATCGCCTCGGCATCGAGCCTGCTCGCCACGGCGCTGGCCACGGGCGCGGCCGTGGCTTTGGGCCGCTTCTCTTGGGAGCGCAAGGGGCTCTGGGAGGCCCTGCTCTTCCTCCCCTTGGTCATTCCGGAGCTCATGATGGGCATCGGCTTCCTCCTCTTCTTCGGCCTGCTGGGGCTCGAGCGGCTGGATTCCTCCCGCTTCCTCGGGGCCAACCTCGTCAAGCTCATCCTCGCCCACACCACGCTCAACATCCCCATCGTCTGGCTCATCGTGCGCGCCCGGCTCAAGAAGCTCGACCCCCGATTGGAGGAAGCGGCCATGGACCTGGGGGCCACGCGCTGGATGGCTTTTCGCCGCGTGACCCTGCCCCTGCTCATGCCCGGCGTGCTGGGGGGGGCCCTGATGGCCTTCGCCATCTCCCTAGATGACTTCGTCATCAGCTTCTTCACGGCCGGGCCCAATTCCACGACGCTCCCCATCCAGATCTACTCGATGCTCAAGTTCTCCATCAGCCCGGAGGTCAACGCGCTATCGACCGTCCTCTTCGCGGCCTCCATGAGCCTGGTCCTGGCGGCCTGGCTTCTCCAGGGCAAGGACGCCCATGCGTAGAGGGATGGCCTCCAGGGTCGCGGCGGTCCTCTGCTTGGCTTTCGCGGCGGGCTGCGCCTCCGGTCCGGGCGCGCCCGAGGTGCATCTCTTCACCTGGGACAACTACGACGACCCGGAGCTCTTCGCCGAGTTCGAGCGGCGCCACGGCATGCGCGTGGTCATCGACCGCTTCGCCTCCAACGAGGAACTGTTGGCCAAGCTCATGGGCGGCACGCAGGGCTACGACCTCATCGTCCCCTCCGACTACATGGTCTCCATCATGGCGCGCGAGGGCCTTCTCCTGGAGCTCGACAAGACGGCTCTGCCCAACCTCTCCCACATGGACCCCCGGTTCATGGGCCTCTACTATGACCGGCCCAATCGCTACAGCGTGCCCTACCTGTGGGGCGTCAGCGGGATCGGCTACGATTCCGACGAAGTGAGCCCCGCGCCCGAGGGCTGGTCCGCGTTCTGGGACCCGAAGTACAAAGGGCGCATGAGCCTGCTCAACGACCAACGGGAGGTCTTCGCCATGGGCTTGCAGTCCTTGGGCTTGCGCGCGGACACCCGCGACCCCGCGGACCTCAGGAAGGTCCAGCGCAGGCTCAAGGAGCAGAAATCCCTGGTGAAGACCTATGTCAGCGAGAGCATGGAGTATCTCCTGCTCTCCGGGGAGGTCGCCATGGCGCACGTGTGGAGCGGGGACATCAACCGCGCCAAGACCGAGAAGCCCTCCCTGCGCTTCGTGATCCCCAAGGAGGGGGGCTTCATCTTCCAGGACAACCTCTGCATCCCGGCGGGCGCCCGCAACAAGGCCGGCGCGCTCAAGCTCATGGATTTCCTGATGGAGCCGCAAAGCGTGGCGCGCCTGGTGGAGAAGGTCGGCTTCGGTTCCGCCAACCGTTCCGCCTGGAAGCTCCTGAGCCCCGAACTGCGCGCCAACCCCACCGTCGTGCCCCAAGACGCGCTGCTCAAGCGGCTGGAATGGATACCGGACCCGGGGGAGCTGGGACCGGTCTACGACCGGCTCTGGACCGAGCTGAAGGCTCTGTGATCCAACCGACCCGCCTT
>CAYWAR010000411.1:0-2470 GCA_964455765.1 uncultured Elusimicrobia bacterium | reverse complement strand
GATGTTCGCGATCCTCGCGGCATACGCCGCGGAGGAGATTTGGGAACGGCGACGAGAATACATAGGGGGGGGAAGGAAGGGCCTAATACGCAACGAGCGGCCGCTTCGCAGCGGCCGCTTGGGGCTGCTCTGCCTCTCGGCGGTACTGCTCACGCCCTACGGGGCAGGGTTGCTCACCCTGCCTTTCCACCCACTCTCCCACACCCAGGGCTTCATCCAGGAATCCGTTCCCGCCCGGCTCTCGGACTTCTTCGCTTTCCATTTTCAGGGGAGCTTCCCGCCCCGCACCTTGCTCAACCTCATCCTGCTGCTGGCCGCGGGCTCGGCCCTGGCCTCCGCCTCCGCGGGAAAGAGGAGGCTCTCCCACTGGCTCCTGCTCCTGGCCGGAGCCCTCATGCTCAGCCGGGGGAGCCGCCTCCTCTATGAATTCTGCCTCCTCGCCTTGCCCATCCTGCGCGAGAATCCGCTCTGGACCGGTCCCGTCGCTGAAAAATCCGCCGGCCGCTTGCGCGCGGCGGCCTTTGGCGCGGCCGTCACTTTGGCCGCGGCCCAGCTCTGGGCCCAATTCCAACCTCGCCCGGCCTATCCCTGGTCGCGGCGCTATCTTCCTCAGGGCGTGGCCGCCTTCCTCGACCGCGTCCCGCCCGGGGCGAAAATCCTGAACTTCCCGGTGACCGGTGCCTATCTCTCCTGGACCCTCTATCCGCGCCACCGGATCGCCTCGGACCTCAATGTTTGGCATGCGTTCACGCCCAAGGACCTCCTCGATATCCGCTCGGCCTTCGCTTCTCCCGAAGGACTGGGACGCATGGTGGGGAGATACCAGCCCGACTTCATCAGCGCCCCGCTGGAGGGGCGGCACATCCCGGCCCTGCTATCCCGCTTCCCTGATTACTCGCTCGTCTTCTTCGACGATACCGACGCCCTCTACGCGGACCGGCGCAAGCATCCGGATCTTGTCCGGGATTGGTCTCCCGGGGCCGACCCTTTCGATCCGGCCTCTTTCGATCCCGGCTCTCCCAAGAACAAGCCCGCGTCGCCGGGGATTCTCCCCGCGTGGCTTTCGCGCATGATCGAGGTGGACCCCCACTCCTCCAGCACCCGGCTCATGGCCGCGCAGTCGCTCTCGCGCCAAGGCATCCTCGACGGCGCGCTCGCCCAGGCCCAGGCCGCGGCCGCGGATTATCCGGAGCTCCCCTCCGTGCGCTGGGCGCAAGGAGACGCGCTCCTGGCCCTGGGCCGCTATCGCGACGCGGCCTCGGAACTCCGGCGGGCCCTGCGGCGGGCCGAGGACTCCTCCCGCGCGCCCATCCGGCGGAGCCTGGCTCGCGCCCAGCTCGGGCTGGGCGACGCGCGCGCGGCCTACGCCGAGCTGAGCGCCGCGGTGGACATGGACGCCCCGGACGCCTCCCCAAGGGACCTCTTCCAGCTGGCCCTCCTCGCGCTGCGGGCGGGAAAGGACGCGGACGCCCGCTGGCTGATGCGCCGCCTCTATGGGGACGAGGAAGCGGGTTGGGGAGAGGCCATGCGGCGGGATCTGGGCCGCTGGAAAGCGGCCCCGTCGGCAAGGTAATAATATCTCGGGGCCTTCACACGGAGGCCCCGAGATATCCCTTAAAACGAACGGTCAGGGCATCCTGCGGATGCCCTGACCGTTTATTTGAAGGCCAGCCGTTTCTTCGCGGCCTGCGTGCGGATGGCCCCGAGCAGGGCGCCGTCTAGGGTGGGCCCGGCGCCCAGGACCTGCGCCTTTTCCTTGGCCGCGACGAACTTCCTGCGCTCGTCGCCGAGATTGCGCAGGCGCTCTTGGATGCGCTTGCGCTCCCCCTCCTTGGCCTTGAGCGCGCCTTCGAGCTCCTTGTCGCTCAACCGCCCCAGCTCCCCGGGAAGCTCCTTGCGCTTGAGCTCGGAGACGCTCACTTTCCCCGTCGATAGCTCGCTGACCGCATCGTCCTCGGCCGCGGCGGCCGCGTACTGGGGGGCCGCCTTGAAGAGGGACCGTTCCACAGCGGACCCGGCCATGGCGAAGAGACCGGCATTGGAGTCCTGCTTCAGGCGCCGCTCCCTCAGCATAGCGCCTCGCCGCCCCATGGGCACAAAGGTGTCATTGAGCTCGCGGCCAAGCCGCTCGATTTCAGCGTCCTGGGGGGCCGGGATGGATGCGGTCTGCATGCCCTGGTCGATGTGGAAGTATTGGCCGCCCCCGAGCCGCGCCCCCTCCTCCCACTGCGTCATCACCCCTTCCTGGCGGCCCCCGCAGAATATCGTGTTGACCACGACGCCTTTGCGCAGGGCCAAGGGCAATGCCTCGCGAAAGTCCACCGGACCCTGCGTGAACGGCTCGTTGCCCGCGATGAACACGGTCCGATAGACGTCCGGGCGGCCGCTCCATTGCAGGGAGCCGAGCGCGTCTTTTATAACGGCCCCGGCGTATTCGGAGCCGCCGTTGGTCTTCAGGGCGAAGAGATTC
>CAYWAR010000410.1:0-2481 GCA_964455765.1 uncultured Elusimicrobia bacterium | reverse complement strand
GGTAGCGATGACCGCGCTGGTCGCCAGCCTCGGCTTCGTGCCCATGGCGCTCAACACCGGAATCGGGGCCGAGGTGCAAAGGCCGTTGGCGACCGTCGTCATAGGCGGGCTGTTTACCTCCACCTTGCTGACGCTGGTCGTCCTGCCTGTCCTCTACAAGCTCTGGGGGGGCGGGCCGACGCGACAGCCCGTTGAGTATTGACAGCGGACGATCCATCCGTCATAATCAAGGGGATGTCGCCATCAACGAGGGTGGTGCGGGTTCTCGTCGCCGCGGCCATGCTGTGGGCGGGCTTCCATGCCTGCTGGATGCCGCAGGCCAACTGCGAACAGCCCAAGCCTCCCTGTCATCAGGACAAGGACTCCTCTCCCGCTCCCCATTCCTGCTGCGGCGGCCTGCATCTTTCCGCCGTTGCCGAGCCGCACGGAGTTTTTTTCCTCGGTTCGGATAGGACGCTGGAGCTTGTCGCCGCGCCCGCGCTTTTTGCGTGCGAGTTCTCCTCCCCCGGCAGGGAAGCGCCGGTCTCCGATGCCGATCCGCCGGGATATGGTCCGCCCGCTCTCCTCTCCTCCCCCAGCCGTTCCCCGCCCGCCGTTTAAGGTCCTTCCGGCGTTCCATTCCAGTCGGTTTGCCGTATGTTCGTCAGCGTGAGCCATCGCTCTCATCAAGAGCGATAGGAGTCGACGATGGTCATGATAGTCCGGTTCGTTCTATCGGCGTTCTTGGGCGTTCTGCCCGCGGCGGCGTCCGCCCAAACGCCGCCTTCCGGGCGGGAGTTCACCCTGGAGGAGGCCCTCCGGGAAGCCGAGAGGTCCAATCCCGAGATCGAGGCGGCGCGCAAGCTCTGGGAGGCGCGGACTCATCGCATCGTCTCGGCCGCGACCCCGCGGATGCCGCGCCTCGACGTCGAGCGCATGTTCGGCTCGAGTCCCTTCTCCGGGGAGGAGAAGAGCTTTTCCCTGACTCAGGAACTTCCTTTCCCCACCACCTTGCTCCTGCGGCGCGCCGCGGCCTCTCGGGAGGCCCAAGGCGCGGAGCAGGCCTACCGGGCCAAGGTCCGCGAGGTGCTCTCCCGGACCCGCTGGGCGTACGCCATGCTTTATCTCGCGCATAAGAGCCTGGAGATCATCGGGGAGAACGTGGAGCTGATGCGGCGTTTCGCCAAGTCCGCCGAGTCGAAATACGCCTCGGGGCGGGCGAGCCAGAGCGACGCGCTCAAAGCCCAGGTCGAATTGACGAAAATGCTGAACATGGCCGTGCAGATGGACGCCGAGAAAGAGAGCGCCCAGGCCATGCTCGGCGCGCTCTTGGGCCGCCGGGGCCCCCGGCTTGCGCTCTCTTTGGCCGGCATGCCCGTGCCGGTCCTGGAACGGAGCCTGGAGGAGCTCGAGGCCGAGGCCTTGTCCGGCAGGCCGGAGCTCAAGGCCGCGGCCTTCGCCGCGCAAAGAGCCCAAAACGCCCTCGCCCTGGGCCGTTCGGAGTTCCTCCCGGACCTGATGCTCCAGTACCGGCGCCGCAGCGACCCCATGAGGGGCACGACACAGGACGGGGTCGTGGGCTTCATGCTCCCGCTCTGGTTCTGGAAGCCCGCGGCCATGGTCCGCGAGGCGAAAGCCGAGAAGGACATGGCCGAGGCGGAGCTGGAGGGCATGCGGGTCATGACGCTCTCCGAGGTGCGCGCCGCTTACGCCCAGGCGCTGGCCGCCAAGCGTCTCTTCGAGCTTTACCGCACCAGCCTCATTCCGCAGGCCGAGGCCGCGCTCTCGGTGGCGGAGGCGGGCTACCAGTCGGATAAGTCCTCCTTCCTCGACCTGTTGGACGCCCAGAGGTCTCTGCTCGATTTCCGCGTGGAGCGTTTGCGCGCGGGGGCCGAGTACGAGCGGAGGCTGGCCGAACTCGAGCGGTCGGTCGGAAAGGGGCTCTAAAGGAGATGCTCATGAAACTGGACATAAAGACGAAGCTGGGTATCGTGGCGGCGCTGATCATCCTGGCAGGGACGGGGGGTTGGGTGATACGGCAACGGCCTAGGCCGCAAGGAAGCTCGGACGGAGCGGCGGCGCGCCGCTACTTTTGCCCCATGCACCCGACTTACACCTCGGATAGGCCGGGGACTTGCCCTATCTGCAACATGAACCTCGTCCCCGCGGAGGAGGCGGCGGCCGCACCCGAAGCCTCGGCAGGGGGCGGCCCCGCGGGGGCCGCCGATTCCGGGCGCTCCATGTGCGTCCTGCACGACTGCAAGATGGCCGACTGCAAGATGGAGATGCCGGCCAAGCCCGGCGAGAGGGTGTCGTGCCCGGTCTGCGGGGAATATGTCTCCCAGCCGGATGGGACATTGGCCAAGGTCCTCTACTATAGGCATCCGCACAAGCCCGAGGCCACCTCCGCCGTGCCTAGGAAGGACGACATGGGCATGGACTATGTCCCGGTCTACGCCGAGGCCCGGCCGGAGTCCGGGGCCCCGGGGCAAGCCGCGATCA
>CAYWAR010000409.1:0-2481 GCA_964455765.1 uncultured Elusimicrobia bacterium | reverse complement strand
TTCTCGTCGAGGACCAAACTCGGGCAAACTCCAGCAAACAATTCCGGGGGGCTTACAAGGCGGTTGCTCTTAGTCCTTCGGGGCCCATCCTCGCCTAGGCCTTATTGCCGCTAAAGTCCGCCCTCAAGACCCATGCCGCCCGGCCCGCCTCCCTTTATACTTAGGACATGAACCAGCGTTCCTCAGGCCGCGACTGGAGAAAACCGATGACCCGACAGATGCTCGCCTCGACACTCTCTCTCGCCATTGCCCTCTCCTCCCTCGCCCCGCTCTCCGCCCAGACCGTGACGCGGGCGATCCCTCTCGGGCAGACGGCTGCTCCCCTCGCCGTGGCCGGAGCCCGGGTCTACACCCTGAACCTCCCGAGCATGCGCCTATCGCCCGCCTTGTCTCCCGCCGGGGTCTCCCCCGCGCTCACGCTCTCCCCCCGGGCCGTCTCCCTGCCCGCGGCGCAGGCCGCCCCGGCCATGGTCTCGCCCGCGATCGGAGTCGGGCGCCACCCCGTTTTAGAGATACTCGATTCCGCCGCGCGAGCAGGCGTCACGCTCCCCGACACGCTCGATAGCGCCTCGGACATCGCCAAGCTCAAGGCCGCGGCCGAGTCCCTGCCTCCGGGCGCGGCGCGCGACAACCTCATGGCCGTGGCGGACGCGCTCTCCGCGCCGAAAGGGTCCGCGGGAGAGCGGGTGGGCAGGATCTTCGACAACGACGGGGTCCGCCTCGCCGAGCCCGGCGCCATGCCCTCCGCGCAAGCGCCGGCCGCGACCGGGTTCTGGGCCGCCGCCTCCCGCTCGCGCCTGCTCCCCGCTCCTCTTAAGCGCTATGCCGCGCGCAAGGCCGAGGAGAGCCGCCCGAAAGCCCGGCCCATGGCCCGGGAGAAGCTCGAAGTGGCCCCGGAGCGGCTCAGTTGGAGCCCTAAGGACTCCGAGCTCCCGGAGAGCACACTCGAAGTCCCGGCCGGGGACCATCAGATCATCGGCCAGGCCCGGGCCCTGCAGTCCATCCTCTTCGGGCTCAAGATGAAGGGCGCGGGCTACAATCTCATCGTGACCGGGCCGGAGGGGTCCGGCCGGGAGACCGCCGTCCGCCACATACTCCAGGAGCTCGCTCCCGGGCAAGCCGCGCCTCCCGACCTCGTGACCATGACCAATCTCTCCGACAAGGAGAACCCCCATATCCTCCGCGTCCCGGCCGGGAAGGGAACGGCCCTGGAAGCCGGGGTCGCGGAGTTCTTCAACGCATTCAAGACCCTCCTGCCGAGGACGCTGGCTTCCGGACAGGCGGCTTCCCTCAAGAAACAGCTCTCCTCCCAGGCCCGCGCCCAAGCGGAGCAGCTGCGCAAGTCCGTCGAGGACGAGGCCGCCGCGGTCCGGATGGGAGCGCAAGGCCGCTATGGGATCTCGCTGCAGGTCCGGGAGACCGAGGAAGGAGTCCAGATCGTGGTCGCCCCGACCTTCGAGGGGACTCCCATGACGCAGGAGCTCCTCCGGAAGAACATCTCCGAGGGGAAGATCACGGCCAAGGAATGGTCCTCGGTGCAGGCGGAACTGGAGGAGAAAGCCGGCCCCCTCGTCGAGCGCTACCAGGCCGCCCTGCTCGATGGCCAGAAGGGACTGGAGGCCGCGGCGGAGCAGATCGCCCTGCTGGAAGCCCGGGCCGCGCAGCTGCTCGTCTCCCAGTTGGGCAAGGGACTCCAAGCCCTGGCGGCCCCCGCCGGCAAGGCCGACCAAGACGGACTGGAGGCGGCCGCTCTCATCGGCGGCATGCTCTCGCAGGTCGCCGCCGACTACCAAGCCTTCCTCCCCGGCCGCCATGCGGAGTCCCAGAACGGCAGCCCGGCCGCCGCCTCCGATCCCGCCGAGGCCTACCAGGTCTCCCTGCTCGTCTCCAACCGCGCCAAGGGCGGAGCGCCCGTGATCTTCGAACGCAACCCCAGCTTCGAGAACCTCTTCGGTTCGGCTCAGCGCCCCATCCAACTCGTCCCCGTCCCGGGCGTGGGCATGGTCAAGGCCGAGGCGCCCGGCGGCCCGCGGCTGAGCGCCGGATCCTTCCAGCGCGCCAACGGCGGCTATCTCGTCCTGCAGGCGGCCGACCTAGTCAAGGAGCAGGGAGCGTGGGAAGGCCTCATGCGGGCCCTGCGCTCGGGGCAGGCGGCGATCCACGAAGGCGGCCTGGCCGGAGCCATGCAGCGCGCCGGCGCCTACGCGGTCCCCGCCAAGGTGAAGGTGGTGCTCCTCGGCTCGCCCTCCTTAAAGATGCTCCTCACCCAGTACGACCCGGAATTCCGCTCCCAGTTCGCCGCCTCCTCGGAGTTCGCCTCCGCCCTGGCGATATCGGCCCAGAGCATCGGTGCCTACCTGGACTTCATCAAGCGCATGATCACGCTGAGCACCGGCGAGATCATGGACCTCACGCGGGGAGCCATCCGCTCCGTGCTGGAGTACGGGGCGGCGCTCTCCGGGAGCCATGAGCGGCTCTCGG
>CAYWAR010000408.1:0-2483 GCA_964455765.1 uncultured Elusimicrobia bacterium | reverse complement strand
AGAACGCCGCCCAGACCCCCTTCGCCGAGGGCCTTGCGCGCGCTCCTTCGGCGGCCTCGGGCGGGACCGAGGGTTCCACGGGCGGAGGCTTCCGAGGAGCGCTGGCCTCCATTTCCCGCGTGTCCCGCAAGCCCTCCTCCGGCGGCGGAGGGCAGGCCTCGGGGGCCTCGGGACAGGGAACGGCCGCCCCGGGCGGCGGAAGCTCCGAGGCCGGAGCGTCCCCGGGCGCAGCTCCTCCCGCCTTCGATCCCCGGAAGGCCGCGATAAAATCCGCGGAGGGGCTCATGGCGGAGGCCAAGGAAGCCAATGCCCGCGCCGAGGCTTGCCGAGGCGTCGTCGATGAGAACACCCCCGCCATCAACCGCCTGACCAAGGAGCAGGGCGACCTCTCCACCCGCTACGCCAACCAGTGCCGCAGCGGCCTGGTCAACTGCTTGGGCCACTATCCTTACGGCTTCGATTGCCGGAGCATGGACCCCGACGAATGCGACAAGTGGAGCACCTGCCGCAGACCCAAGGCCGGGAGCGAATGGGAGATGGAGGACTACCCGTGCTGCGTCGAGTACCACTGGGATTTCCTGGGGTGCTGGCACAATTGGGGCGGGCATCGCCAGCTCAACTCGGGCTGCTGGAACCGGCAGAAGGGCTATGTCTGCCCGTGCAGCACGCTGCGCTGCGGCATCGAGCAGAAATGCCGCGGCATCAACTCCCGCAACTGCGAGATTTCCAAAGGCTGCGGCGACGCCTGCAAGCCGGTGTCGTGCACGGCGCAGTGACTCACTTGCCCCGCAGCTGCCGCTTCGCCTCGAAGAGAGCCACCGCGACGCAGACCGAGAGGTTGTAGGAGCGGATGTCCCCCGAGCGGGGGATGCTCCAGAGCCGGTCGCGGTAGCGCGAGCGCAGTTCTCCGGGAAGGCCCGTGGACTCCTTGCCGAACACGAGGAAAGACCCCGGCGCAAAGCGCGCCTCCCAGAAATCCCTCGGGGCCTCGGCGGAGAAGAAGAAGAGGTCTCTCTCCGAAGGCACGGTCTGGAGGAATTCCGGGAAATCGCGGTGAAGCCTCAGGTCCAGCTTCGGCCAATAATCGAGCCCGGATCTCCGTATCTCCTTGGCGTCGAGCGAGAATCCCAGGGGGCCTACCAGGTGGAGGGCCGTCCTGGTCCCCACGCAGGTCCGGCCGACGTTCCCCGTGTTGAAGTGGATCTCGGGCTCGAGGAGGACGACGTTCACCGCGACGGAGCGGAAGGCGGCGGGGCGCCCCAGAGATCGGCCTCATGGACCCACCCCGAGACCGATTCGAGGTCGGAGACCTCCACCCAAGGCCCCGAGGAGCCGAAGACGCGCATCGAATAGCCGCGCTCGAGCATCCAGAGCACCTTGGCCTTCCCGCCCGGGTCCTTGCGCAGACGCCCTTCCTTGGACTTGACCGCGGCCGTGGGATCGGTGGAGAGTTCCGAACGCTTGAGCCAGCCGGAGTCTCCCTCGAAGTCCTTGACGCGCACCCAGTCCCCGCGGTAGCTGACCACCTCGACCGGAGAGTATTTCCAGATGGTCCAGAGCCGTTCGGCGGAGGAGTCCGGCTCCTTGCGCACGGAGGCCTTGAGCGGACGGACGCTGAGGAACTCGGTCTCCGGAGTCTCGGCCAGGCCCGCCCAGGGCCCCATCAGCCAGAACAGGGCCGAGAAAGCGGCCAAGAGGCGTCGCGAGGAACGCCCCGGTTTCCCTCTCCGGCAAGACCTCAGGCTGGGCATGATGTGATTATGCCGTAATTTAAAGTGGATTTCAATATCCGGACAGCCGGGTTCCGTTTTTGATATAATGGACTCCAGATGACGCCAAGCAGCCCCGCCCAGGAGAAAGCCCTCCTTTATACCCCAAACCCCTATGGCCTCAAGCGCCGTAAGACCCGCGTGGTCCGGGTAGGCGCCCTGGGCATCGGCGGAGACAACTCCATCCGCCTCCAATCCATGACCACCACGGACACCTGCGATGTAGAGGCCACGACGGCCCAGGCCCTGCGCATGGTGGAGGCCGGCTGCGAGCTCGTGCGCGTCACCGCCCCGACCGTCGAAGACGCCCGCGCGCTGGGACGCATCAAGGTTGCCCTGCTCGCGCGCGGCTGCGGCGTCCCCCTGGCCGCCGACATCCACTTCTCCCCGCAGGCCGCCCTCGAGGCCGCCGAGTACGCCGAGAAGGTCCGCATCAACCCCGGCAACTTCGTCGACGGCAAGCGCTTCGCGGTCAAGGAATACACCGAGGCCGAATATGCGGCGGAGCTCGAGCGCATCGAGGAGCGCTTCACCCCCCTCGTCGAGAAGCTCAAGCGCCTGGGGCGGGCCCTGCGCCTGGGAGTCAACCACGGCTCCCTCTCCGACCGGATCATGAACCGCTACGGCGACACCCCTCTGGGGATGGTCGAGTCGGCGCTCGAATTCGTGCGCATCTGCGAGAAGAACGGCTACCGCGACGTCATCCTCTCCATG
>CAYWAR010000407.1:0-2499 GCA_964455765.1 uncultured Elusimicrobia bacterium | reverse complement strand
GCTCAAGTTCCGGGAGCTTGCGGAGGCGGCTGGAGTCAAGTGGCAGGACCTCCCGCAGCCCCTCAAGGACCTGATCGCCGAGGGCAAGCTCGAGAAGACCGAGCAGGCCGAGCATTTCCTTGCCGGGACCTGCGTGAGCTTGAGCAAGTAGAGCGCGAAGCGCGGTCGGATGGAGCCTATCACAGGAGGTGAAAAGTGAGCGTGAAGTGTTTGGGACATCTAAGCCAAGTGTGGAGCGCTGCCTTGCAGGCCGCCGCGGACCTCTCGGGCGTCAAGGGCCAGGTCCTCAGGCTTGATCCAGAGGACGACGGTGGGTGGCGGGCGGACATCGAGGTACTCGAGGACAACGAGCTCATCAAGAGTCTCAACCTGCCGACACGTGGTCCTGTCAAGGACCGCAACGTCTTCGTCCTGAGGCTTGACAGGAAGCTCGAGCTCACGCGGTTCACCAGGCTCCCACACCGGGAGTGGCTTGCGCTCGAAGCCCAGGACTCCTAGGGATATCGGCGTGGTTCAAAACTCGCGGTTTCAATATGCCCACTCAGACCTTGCTCGAGAGCCTCCCCGAGAAGACCTGTAACGTGACCCTCCTCGAGGTCCTCGACCGCGTCCTCAACCGCGGGGTGGTGATCGCGGGCGACGTGACCATCTCGGTCGCCGATGTGGACCTCATCTACCTCGAGCTTAGCGTGCTCTTGAGCTCGGTCGAGACCGCCATGCGTTGGAGGAGGGGGGAGTTACCGGCAGCCGGTCAAGGCGGGTTATGGACATGTACTACATCTACGCGGTCGTGAACGGTCGAGAGCTGCCCTCCGGGCTGCGCGGGATGGACAGCCAACCGGTCGAGATGATTCCGGTGGGCGACCTCGCCGCGGTGGTGAGCCGAACCTCGCGCGAAGGTTTCGATGGGCACGAGGAGGCAGCGCTGCTGCCTCTCGTCGGATGCCACGATGCGGTGAACCAGGCTCTTCTCGAAGGAGGGGACCTGGTGCCGTTCCGCTTCGGCATGGTGGCGGCGAGCCTCGAGGAGGTCGAGAAGACGGTGTCGTCCCTTTCCCTGCAACTCAAGGCCGCGCTGAAAAGACTCACGGGCCGCGTGGAGCTCGCCGTGCAAGCGAGCTGGGACCACTCGAGGATGGTGGCCGAGTGCGCGGCCGGGGATGAGCGGATCACGGCCCTCAAGGAAAGCTTCTCGAAGAGTCCCTCCGAGGAGCTCAGGATCGAGGCCGGCAAGCGACTCTTCGAGCTCGTGGAGCAAAGGCGGAAGGAGTGCACGGAAAGGCTGCTCTCGCGCTTGGGGCCGCTGGCCGCCGCGGCGACCTTGAACCGCCTCTTGGGGCAGGACATGGTCCTCAACGCCGCCTTCCTGGTCGAGAGGGACCGCGAGCGGGACTTCGACGAAGCGGTGAACGAGGTCGCGGAGCGCGAGCGAGGGACCCTCGTACTGCGGTACATTGGGCCCATGGCCCCCTACAGCTTCGCCGCGGTCGAGCTGTGCTGGACCCCTCGGGAGGCGCTGGAGGCGGCCCGGATCACCCTGGAGCTTCCGGATCTGGCGAGCATGGTGGACATCAAGAAGGCCTACCGGCGACTCGCCAGAGAGCAGCACCCCGACCGCGCCGGCGCGACACCGGAGGCTTACCAGCGCTATCAGGAGATCGTCGCCGCTTACGACCTTCTCATAACCTACGCCGAGAACTACCAGCACTCCTTCAGCGAAGAGGATGGGTGCTGGGCGATGGACCCCGGCGCGCACTGCCGGGAGACGCTCGATGTCGCTTAAAGGTCAGGTTTTGAACCACGCTGAAAGCTCTATGTCCGGGGCAGTCGCCATTTCTCCTCTAGAAGGGGCTGCGGGCCACAGCGCGCTCCGTCTCTTCGGCGGCAAGGGCGGGGTGGGGAAGACGACCTGCGCCGCGGCCGCGGCCCTCGCCCTCGCTCAAGAAGGGCGGAGGACCCTGCTCTTCTCCACGGATCCGGCCCATTCGCTCGGAGACTGTCTTGACCAGACTGTAGGGCCGGAGATCGTCCCCGTCCGAGGCGTACCCAACCTCGACGCGCTCGAGGTCGATGCGGAGGGCATGCTCAAGCGGTTCAAGGAGGAGAACGCGAGCGGCTTGAGGGAGGTTTTCGCGACCGGCACCTATCTCGATGGCACCGACATCGATGACCTCCTGAGCCTGACGATCCCCGGCCTGGACGAGGTCATGGGGCTCAAGATGGTCATGGACCTCATGGGGGAGAACGGCTACTCTGCCTACGTGCTGGACACGGCCCCCACGGGCCATGCCCTGAGGCTCCTCTCGATGCCCGCCGTCGTGGAGGGTTGGATCCAGGTGCTCGCCAAGATGCGCTTCAAGTATCGAGAGGTCGTGTACCGGCTCTCGCGGAACGCCGCCCAGACACCCGCGGACGACTTCCTTTTCGGGATGAAGCGGACCATCAAGAAGCTGAGGGCGCTCTTCAAGGATCCGGCTCGCTGCGAGTTCGTGGTGGTGA
>CAYWAR010000406.1:1039-2510 GCA_964455765.1 uncultured Elusimicrobia bacterium | reverse complement strand
ACGGAGCCCGGCGGGGCAGTCGCAAGCGCAGCGGTCCCCGCAGCCGGCGCCAGGCCCTCAGGTCCCCGGGAACGGCCGCTGGAGGCCGCCGCTGCCTTGTAGTTCTTCGTCCCCGAGCCGTTCCGAATCGCCCCCGCGCAGCGCGCGGGGAGCCGGAGCGGCGCCCCTTTGGCTCTTTGAGAATTTGACGGCTTCCTCCCTCATCGTGATTGAGGGAGGCTGATAACGCACGCGCCTCGAGCTTGTCTCTAAGCGAGAAGCCCGATGCTGCGGCACTCCACCCGAGACTTCCCCCTCTGCCCAGCAGAGGTCCGAAGCTCCGTCCCCCTTCCACTCCTCCTCCAGCTCCCGCTGGAGGGGGAGGCTTCGGGTGCCCCGGACGCCGCCGGGGATGGATGATTCCAGAGTGCCGCGGCGTCGCCGGCTCCGGCGGCGTCCCTGTCGGGGATCGCCCGGTCACCTGAGGAGAAACACTCCCATGGGGACCCCCTGCGACCGGCTGCTCGACGAGACGAGCTACGAGAGCGACGTGCTGAGAGAGGCCGCCCGGCGCCTCAATTTCATCGGAGTCCTGGCCGACCGTTACGGCCCTCCCGAGCTGCTTCGCTTCCTGGACGATCTCGCCCAGGGTTTGAAGCGCTCCGCGGGCCTGCGCTTGAGAAAGGAGCTGCTGCGCGGTCTACCCCGGACCCTCCCTTGAAAGGGGCGCCCGGCCTCGCGTGAGAAGTGCGAGCCCAGAGACTTCCCGTCCGGCCACGATCCCAACAGAAAGTGCGTCGGACGGGAAGGCCCCGGCCTTGTGGCCCGGATCCTGTCGACTTACCCCCTCAACCCAGAAAGGAGCTTCCTCATGGTTGCCACGCTTACCCTTCCTCTTGTTGTTCCTGCGGCGAGCCCGGGGAGCCGGCCGCCCGGCCCGCAGCAGGGTCAGCGGCCCGGCCAGGAATTCGGGCGGAAACCCGGCGAGAAACTTGCTGAGAACCAAACCGGGGCCCCGCCGCTGGTCCCCTTCGAGGGCCGCCTGCCTGCACCGATGGTCACGTTTCTCGGTCAGCTCCCCGACTACGAACTCAGGGACGTTTCCCTGATCCAGGGCAGATTCCGCGAGGTCCGGGAACTCGCCGCCTCCGGACGCCTCCTGCATCGCTACCTGAAGGAGGGCCCGTTCGTCGCCTCCCGCGGCCCGATCCTATTCACCGAGTTTTTCCGCGTCAAGCGCGCGCTCCAGGCCGAGATTTGGCGCCTGCAGGAAAGGATCCCGCGCGCCGCCGAAGACGCCGCGCTCATTCTCCCGTCCATTTTCAATACTCTTTAAAGGAAGGAATCAGCCATGAGCCAGCCCCAGGTACTCGAACTCCAGGATCCCGACGGCGCGTATGCCCTCATCCAGGTCGTGGATGAGTGCAGCGCCCGCGTTCTCTCTTCGCACCTGCTCCGGAAGGCCCGCCTACTCCAGAATTTCAGCTCCCAG
>CAYWAR010000406.1:0-1029 GCA_964455765.1 uncultured Elusimicrobia bacterium | reverse complement strand
CAGCTCCCTGAGCTGGGAGGAGGCCGCCCGGGACCAGGGCGGCTGGAGCCGGCTCGGACCCACGGACTTTCTCCCTGGCGCGCCTGAACTGGAGGAGGACCCGGAGCGTGGGGAGCTCGTGGAACAGAAGGGCAGCGCTCAGGCTCCGCTCCAGCTCCGGCCTGAGCTTGCGGACACGCTCCTGGTCCACCCCTGTCCCGGCTGCGGCCGGGAGCAGGAAGGGCAGGGAGGACCGCCGCGCGATCTCGAGGAGGCGTTCCGCCGGGCCCTGCGGTCAAGGAAGGTGCCGGCGCTGCGCCGCATCCTCCGGCTTCTCGCCCGGCTTCGGCGGGAGCGCGAAGAAGAGGCGGCCTAGGGTTTCGGCACGCCTGGTTCCCCGGATTGCCCGCCCGCGGCGCAGCCCGGTGAATCAGGCTGAATCCCTCACAAGCATTCCCGGCAAGCAAGCGCGCCGGGGTCCGCCCGCAGGGGGCACCCCGCGCGCAGCACCCGACCCAGGCTCCAGGCGATCCCTGGAGTGACCCGGTGCGGGGGACGCCTGCGGGCGCCCCGCATGACGCTCTTTGACATTCAGGCTGCGAGAGAACAGAAGACTTCAATTCGCTTTTTCCCTTTGAAGGTCGCGTCTCGTTTTGGCGCGACCGGGTTGTCAGGCGAGCTTTCCCGTACCTGCAGGGCAGGTCGGGGACGCTTGACCGCGTTGTTGTGGGTTCGTTTTTGGAGGGCCGCATGAACTCTGAAGGGCTTGTTTCCATGCTGGCGGGCCAGGAGCTTTCGGCGAAAGCCCGGATCTCCCGGATCCCGCCGGGCGCCACGGAAACCCACCTGAGTCTGGCCGTGGACCGCAGCGTCCGCTTGACGCTCGCGTGTCTTGTTCAGATTCAGGATCCTCGCGTCGTCGCGGCCCAGGGCTACGCTCTCTTCGTGGGTCTCGCGGGAGAGCTGCTTGTCCGTCATCCGGACGGGGTCCTGCCGGTGTCCCCGGCTTACACACGCCACCTCTTCGAGGCGGCGGGGGTGGAGCTGGAA
>CAYWAR010000405.1:0-2511 GCA_964455765.1 uncultured Elusimicrobia bacterium | reverse complement strand
GCCCGATCCCTCCTCGGAGAACGGGAAGATCGGCCTCATCCACCTCCAATTCCTAGAGGCGTTCTCGCTCTTCGAACGGGCCGGCGTCGGCACCGACTGGTGGAAAGAACGCCTCTCGGTCAGCTATCCGGACTCCGCCGATTATTTCTCCCCCTGGGGCTTCGACCTCCACCTGACCCGGGCGGAGCAGTGGGACGTGAACCTCCACGAGTTCGGACACGCGGTGATGGCCGCCGGGACCCGCTCCTACGGCGGGGGCGGCCAGCACAAGATCGACGAATGCTACAACGCGGGCCTGGCCTGGTCCGAGGGTTGGGCCACTTTCTTCGCCGGAGCCGCGCGCCTCTCCCCCTCGGACCCGGACGCGAAGTTCCAATACCTGGTGCCCCGCCGGGCGCCCATACGCCTGGAGAACGTGCCGCAAGACGTGTGCCGGGGCCCGACCAGCGAATGGCGCGTGGCCGCCGGGCTCTGGGACCTCCATGACGCGAATGCCGACGGCCGCGACGCCTCGGCCCTGGGCTTCGCGCGCATCTGGAAGGGCATCGCCGCCCAGCGCATGGGCGGCTTCGCCGACGCCTGGGGCTTCATCTCGGCCGGATTGGCTCCGGACGCCCTCGCGGCCGGGACCGGAGCCCTGCGCCAGAACACCTTGCTCCCCGAAGCCGTCCTGCTCGCCCCGGCGCGCTCAGCCGTCGAGCTCCTCAGCGCCCCCGCCTGGGACTGAGCTCAGCCCGTCCATGTCGGCTCATCGGTCCCCGCAGCAGCCTCCTGCTTTCGCGCCGAGGAGCGCTTGAAATCCTCCTCCTTGGGCAGGCCGGGCATGTCCTTGGCCAGATAGAGGAGCATCCTCATCGCGGCGTCGGAGTGCTTGACGAGGGTCTGCGTGTCGTAGCGGTTGGTGGTGGTGATGCTCTTGAGATAGGTCAGGACCCCGGTCAGTTCCCGATGGATGCTCCCGAGCGTCCAAAGGATGATGATCACGACGAACGCGCCCACCAACAGCATGTAATCAGACATGTTCCCCCCTCATTCGGAGCGCTTCTGGGCGAGGGAGTCGAAGAGCGTCTTGAGGACCGGATGGCTTATGATGACCGCTTGGATGTCCTCATAGAGGATGCGGTACACCCGGCAAGGCCCCTGAGCCACGGCCGAGGCTACGCGGACCCCGTCGCGAAGAAGGGCCATCTCGCCGAAGACTTCCCCCTTGCCCAGGTCCGCGAGGTTCGCGCCCGCGCTGCCCATCGTCTGGGCGATGGAGACCGTCCCCTCGCAGACGATGTATACGTCCCGGCTCGATTCCCCCTGTTCGATGATGTGGTCATAGGGCGCGCACTGGAGCAGGGAGCTCTTGGGGAAAAGCCCTTGGATCCCGGCGGCCTTCATGTCCTTGAACATCCCCTCCAGGCCCAGCGCCTTGCGGATGACCTCGGCGGCCGCGTTGTCGAGCTCCATCTTGGCGGGCATCACTCCTTCTCCACCGCGGGCGCGCGCGCGAGGGGCTGCACTTTTAATTCGACGTGGGACTCGGGCGACTCGAAGACGAGGCTCATCTTCCCCTCCTCCAAACGCACTTGGGACTGCATCTGCAGGCTTTCCGGGGAGTCCGGGAGCAGGGACAGGGCGAATCCGAGATTGAACTGGAGCTCCACGATCCCGGGCCTTTCCGGGTCGGCCGTGGGGAGGGCGTTGAAGCTCCAGGAGATCCCTCGCTTGGCGTCCCGGAGGGCGTAGTTGCTCTGGGTGCCTTCGCTCATGAGATGCTTGGAGCCGGCGGAAACGCCCTGATGCGTCATGCGCAGCTCTATCCAATAATCCCGGCCTTGGCCGCCTCGGCCTCCATCGGACTCCGCTTCCCCCTTAGGCACGGCCCGTGCCTTCACGGACGGCGTCGCGACCTGAGCCCAGGCCCCGCAGGTCCAGGAAAAGAGCAACACGGCCGTCCACCTCATGGCTGGTCTCATCAAGCCTCCGACGACCCCCGAATTATAACCCCCGCTCCCCGCATCGTCAAGGTCGGCGCCATCGGCTTGCTGGCTAAGTCTCTCTGGGGGATAAATCTCTAGAAGGATGAGGACCGGAACGGCTCCGGGGCTTAGGAGCCCCGGTCCCCGGAGCGCAGGCGCTCTCCGCTCGCGAAGGGGGCGGCTCTTATTTCGATGTCCAACCGGCCCTCGGGACCGGGCACGGTCACTTTCCCGTTCATCGCGGACACGGTCTCCCGGTCCGCCTTGCTGGAGACCAGGACGCGGGAGCGGCCGCGCTCCTTGACGCCGCGGAGGGTCTCGATGTCCAGCCCCTGTGTGGAGCGCAGGCAGCCCCCGTAGACGCGGAGAAAATCCTCCGAGTCCCGGATCTCCGAGTGGAGCAAGATGCGCACGCACCCATCCACCACGGGCTGAAGCGAACTCGCCCGGAGAGTCGTGCGATCGATCAACGCCGTCGGATAGGTGAGGAGGCGTCCCTGGCGCAGGGCCAAGGAATCCTCTATCTCCTCGAGCACTGGGGGGC
>CAYWAR010000404.1:0-2512 GCA_964455765.1 uncultured Elusimicrobia bacterium | reverse complement strand
GCAAAGACTCCTCCTTCTCCCGCGCGGCGACCCTGGGCCGCAGCGCGGCCAGGGAATCGGCGGCGGCCGCCTCCAGGGAGGCCAGCACGACGCCGCGCGAGGAGACCAAGAGCGTGTCCGCCGCGGCCGGGCGGGGACGCCTTCCCCGGCTCCCGCCCCACCGGCTCCCCCCCGCGTTCAACTCGAAGGATTCCGGGTCGTCGGCCATCATCCACGCGCTGACTTGCTCCGAGCCGAAAGCGGTCTTGCGGCTCTCCGGGACCCCGAGGAATATCCCGGCCTCGTGCCAGTACCCGCCCAAGCCCAGGGACCCCAGATAGCGCTCCCTGCGCATGAGGAGTATGTCCCCGGGAGAAAGCTTCGGCCGTATGTCGCTGATCTGGACCCGGCTCAAGAGCGCCTCGGGCCTGGGCCGCGGCGGAGGCTCGAGGGCCAGCACCTCGCGCAGTTTCGCGGCGACGACGGCCATCTGGGAGCTGACGGGGAGCTCCGCCCACTCCGGCGCGGGCTCCTCCTCCCCGGCCTCCCCCGGCTTTTCCTCGACGGCTAGCGCGGGCTCCGGCTCGAGCGTCTCCAGGGCCGGCCAGTCCCCGGGCCGGGAGGAGGTAGGGAACTCCACGCTCAGAAGCGTTTTAGCCGTCTCCGGGGCCGGCGGACGGCCGCGCGGGGCGCTCGCCCCGGCTCGGGAGAGGTCCTCCTTGCGCCGCTTCTCCCACTCCTCCCGCCGCGCGCCCAAGAGCGGGGCCAGCGGGTTCTGCGCCCGGGCCCGCGCGGCATAGGCCGCGAGGTCGCTCAGCGCGTCCAAGCCCTCCCGCTTCGAGGAGAGGGCCTTGAGGCGCGCGTAGAGGCCCGCGGGCAGGGAGGGATCCCCCCCTTCGAGCGCTTCCTCCAGGGAGGGGTCGTTGCCCAAGAGCGCGCACCATTCCTTGAGGAATCTCGCCTGGGCCAGCCGGGCCGCGTACGCGGCCAGGAACGCCGCGTGCCGTTCCTTGTCGGCGGGGAGCGAGTTGAAATCGCGGTAGACGCCCACCCAGGCCTCCAGCACCAGCCAATGGTCCGCCGCGCGCAGCCAGGTCCGCCGCGCGGTCTCCTCGTATTCCTCGAAGGAGGGCCTTTGCGCCGGGCGGCGCGGGAACGCGTCCGGGCGTCCGAGCGCATAGGCCAGGGCCTGGAGCATCCCGTCCCTGCTCCTCTCGATGGAGTCGAGCGCAAGCGCGAGACGGGGCCAGAAATCAGCCTCGAGAGGAACGGGCGTCCGCTGGGACTTTTGGCTCTGCGCGCGGGCCTTCTCCGTTCCGGGCCGGCGCCACGGCGAGCGCGACGGGATCCCCAGGTCCATGTCGGCGGCCAGGGCCAGGGATGGAAAGATAATGAGGAACAAGGATAGCCTCACGGCTGGTCCGCCCCGGGGAAAGAGCCCGGCCAGCGCACATCCAGGGCCTGGAGCACGAGATTGAGCCAGGTGCCCGCCCGGCGCAAGACCTCCTCGACATGGAGCCCCGCTTCCTGCTTGGGCCCGAACCGGTGTCCCCACGGCAGGGTCACCCTCCCCCCCCTGACGAAATGGATGCAATAGGCGAGGGCCTCCTTGGCCTCGGCTTCCAAGCCGGTCTCCCTGGCCCTGGAGAGGAACCGCTCCTCCTCCCACAGATTCTCCCATCGCACCGAGCGGAGGTCGGATTCCAGGGACGGCGCTCTCTGCTCGGGCATGGCGGCCAGCCAGCGCAGGGACACGGCCGTCTCCGCCAATTGCCTGAGCACGGCCAAGGCCTCCTCCGGGTGGTCCTGGCGGCAGAGGGCCACGATGGCGTCGGCCAGCACGATGGCGCGGCCCGCTCCGCGCACGAGCAGGGCGTCCCCGACGCCGGACTCATCCATCCCGGGGCCCACGCGGCACATGCCGTTATCGATGAAGGCTTTAGCCCGTCCGACCCGCTGGATCAGCTCCTGCATGTCTCCTCACTTGATATAATCCATCCCCTATGGCCCGGATACTCATCATCGACGACGACTGCGACTTGGTGCAGATACTCTCCTTCGCGCTGAAGAACTCGGGCCACGAGCTCGCCTCCGCCGGCGACCCGGCCTCGGGCATGCAGACCGCGCGGCAGTTCAAGCCGGACATCGTCCTGCTCGACTACCACATGCCGGGCAACACCGGCGCGCATCTCTTCGAGTCCCTGCGCCGCAACGCCGCCACGGCCAAGACCCCCATCCTCTTCATGAGCGGGGAGGCGACGCCCGCGCTGGTCCTCAGCGAGATCGCCGACCCCGCGCTCTCCCGCTTCGTCTCCAAGCCCGTCCACATCGCCGACCTCGAGCGCATCATCGCCGAGATGCTCGACGAAGCCAAGGGCGCCTAGTCCCATCAATCCACCGCCGCCAGGCGCACCCGTATCCCCCCGGGCCCCAGGATGCGGCGCGCCAGTCGCCTGAAGCGCTCGGGCGCGTCCGACACGAAGAATTCCTGAGAGGGCGCGCCGGACCTGCGGTCGAGCCCCCCGCTGACGAG
>CAYWAR010000403.1:0-2524 GCA_964455765.1 uncultured Elusimicrobia bacterium | reverse complement strand
CCAATCTCTGCTGTTTGAAGATGCGCAAGGAGCGCTCGAAGCCTTTCGTCCCGCTGACGGAGCGGGACGCGGGGTCCCACCCGCCTTCGGAGCGCTTCCACGACCGGAGTCCGGGGCCCGAGGAAGCGGCCCGCAAGAAAGAACTCCGGCTCGCCGTGGCGCGGGCGCTGGGCCTGCTC
This sequence comes from uncultured Elusimicrobia bacterium, assembly GCA_964455765.1. GTDB lineage: Bacteria > Elusimicrobiota > Elusimicrobia > UBA1565 > UBA1565 > CAYHRV01. The sequence goes on along the minus strand of CAYWAR010000403.1, from coordinate 2,345 downwards.
CCGGTTCCATCCAGCGTTCGCCCTCCGATCCGCCCATTTCCACTGGCAGGAGGGGGGAACTGGAGGTATGATAACTCATGTGCGGGGTTTTGGGGGCGCCCAAAGGGGGGGGAACTTACGATAACATCCGAACTGTTGCATTCGGGTCCGTCGGACCGGGCTTATGCGGCTTACGAGCTCCCTGGACGCCTACCTGCGGGGAAGAACTTCCGCGCCCAGCGCGCGGCGTCGTCGAGCGTCACATACGCGACGGGGATGAGGAAGAGCGTCATGGGCATGGCGAAGGTGAGCCCCCAGGCCAGGGAGAGTGCCATGGGCGCCACGAAGGGCTCCAACCCCCCGAAGCCGTAGGCGGTCGGAAAGAGCCCCAGCAGGGTCGTCAGGGAGCTCGCCCAGATGGGACGCAGGCGCTCCGCTCCCGCCTCGCAGGCCGCGTCCGCGGCCGGGAGGCCCGCCTCCCGCTTCTCGTTGATGAAATTCACCAGCACGATGGCGTTGTTGAGCACGACCCCGGACATGGCCACGACCCCCAAGAGGGCCATGAACGAAGCCGGCTGTCCGTGGACGAGCAGGGCGTAGGTCACGCCCAAAAGCCCGATGGGGATGGTGAGCAGGATGATCAGGGGCTGGGCGTAGGAGCGGAAGAGGGCGGCCAGGATGACGAAATCCAGGAGCAGGGCCACGCCGAAGGCCCGGAAGAGCGAATCCATGGACTTCCGGGTCTCCTCCTCCTCCCCGCCGAAGACCAGTTCGTAGCCCGGATGCCTCCGGGAGAGGTCCTTGAACTTCTCCGCGATCCTGCGATTGGCCTCCCGCGAGGTCGTCTTCTCGACATCCACGTCCGCGGTCACCGTATAGGCGGGCTTGAAGTTGAAGCGCTGGAGGAAGGGAGCGCCGCGCGTCTCCTCGATCCTCGCCACGCGGGAGAGGCGCACCGCGCGACCCTGCGGGTTCAGGACGTCCAAAGACAGCAGTTCCCGCGGATCGCCCCGCTGGGCGTCGAGGAGGCGCAGGCGGACGTCGACTTCCTCGTCCGGACGGTGGATCTTGGCGGCCTCGATGCCGTCCACCGCGAAGAAGAGCTCGTCGGCGATGCGGGAGGCGTCGAGCCCCGCGAAGGCCGTCTCCCTCGGGTCGGGGACCACGCGCCATTGCCTCTTGCCGTCCTCGATGGAATCCTTGATGTCGCGCACGCCCGCGATGGAGGCCAGCTCGGACTTGATCTCCCCCAGGATCACCCGGTTGACGGCCGGGTCGCGCCCCCGCACGCGCACGACCACGGCCCTGCCCGTGGGGGGGCCCGGATGCACCTCCTCGAAAGTGACCTTGGCCGCGGCGCCGGGCTCCACGAGGCGCCGGCGCAGGTCCTCGATGATCGCGGCCGACTTGCGCCCGCGCTTCTCCTCCGGGGTCAGGAAGACCCGCACCTGGCCGTAGTGCGTCCCAAAGCGCTGGGTCTCCTCATAGCCCTTGACCCCGACCTTTCCGGTCATGACGTCCAGTTCCCCCTTGGGGAGGGCCGCGACCGCGGCCTCGATCCTCGCCACGGCCTTGGCCGTGGCGTCGAGGTTCGTCCCGGCCGGCATCTCCACCTCCACGAAGAACTGCTCGATGAGCCCCGGGGGGAAGAGGACGAACTTGATCCTCGCGTAGGCCAGGCCCGCGGTGAAGGCCAGGAACAGGCCCCCCAGCCCCAAGAACCGCAGGCGATGCCCGATGACCCAGCGCAGCGTCGCGCGGTACCCGGAAACGACGGCCAGATACCAGCGCCCGTCCTTGGACTCCGACACGGGCTTGCCGTAGGGCAGGAGGTCGATGACATGCGAGGGCAGTATGAAGAAGGCCTCGAAGATGCTGGCCGCGAAGCACATCACCACGATGAGGGGAATCATGAGCAGGAATTTTCCCATGATGCCGCTCATCAAGGCGAAGGGCAGGAACGCGCAGGAGGAGACCAGCACGGAACCGAGCACCGGGAGCACCACCTCGCGGGCGCCCTCCACGGCCGCGACCGCCGGGGGCTTTCCCATCTCGAGATGGCGGTAGATGTTCTCCGCGACCACGACCGAGTCGTCGTCGAGCATGCCGAGTACGATGATGAAGCCCAGCAAGGAGAGGAGGTTGATGGTGAATCCCAGGGGCACGGAGACCAGCATCGCGGCCGCGAACGAGATCGGCACCCCCCAGGCGGCCACCGCGGCCAGCCTCCAATCCAGGAAGATGAAGAGCGCGGCGAGCACCAGGAAGCCTCCCGAGATGAGGTTGTTGGTCATCACCTTGAGCCTGCGCTCGATGAAGAAGGAGATGTCGTCGGAGAGCACGAGCTCGATACCCTTCTCCCGTGC
>CAYWAR010000402.1:0-2526 GCA_964455765.1 uncultured Elusimicrobia bacterium | reverse complement strand
CCGGCATAGGCCTTAAATTCAGCCGCTATGCCGCGGATTACACCTTCACACCCTTCGGAGAGTTGGGAAACGTGCAGAGAATTTCGCTCGGAGCGCGCTTTTAGCATGGATATCCTCATCAAGCTTCGCCTCTATCTGTGGCTCATGGTCCTTTCCTTATGGGGGATCATGATCTACCAGTTCATGGAGGATGACGCCCCGGAATTGCCGAAGATGCAGTGGGTGTCGAGATCCATCGCTCCGCAAGCGGCCGCGCCCGGAGCGGCGGCCGCGGTCCAGGCGGCCCCCGTCTCGGCCGCCAAATTCTTCCCGCAAAAGCCCGGCACGGAGCTCTTCACCGAGCCCGGGCCCGCGGGCTCCCGGGAGCCGGAGAACGCGGAGCGCCTGCCCAGCTCCGTGATCTCCTACGCGAAGGCGCCGATGGCGGGTCACCCGCCGAGCGCCCCGGTGTTCGGCAAAGGCGCCCTCCGGCCGCCGTCCGTGGACGCGGCGCCCAAGCCCGCCGGGGAGAGCGCGCCCATGCGCGCCGAGGCGCCGCCTCCCAAGGGTTTCGTCAAGACGCAGACCCGGCACTTCGTGGTCTACGCGGAGACCTTCGAGGCATCCTCCGACTTCCTTTCGACCATCGAGAACATCCACGCCAACCTCATGCTGGACCTGGCCTCCTTCTCCCCCTGGGCGCGCGACGAGAAGGTCTCCATCTTCCTGTTTAGGACGCAGGAGACCTACCGCAAGGTCACGGGGCGGCCGTCCTGGTCGGGCGGAGCCAGCTCGGTCAAGAGCCGCAAGGTCTATGTCTACGAGAGCCCGGAGCTCGTCGGGATCCTCGCCCACGAGCTCTGCCACATCTATTTCGACAGCTTCTTCATCGGCGGCAAGCCCAGCCAGCTCTGGCTCAGCGAGGGCATGGCCACTCTCGTGCAGACCGAGCGCGGCCTGGCCGCTCCCAACTGGCTCAAGGAGAACATGGAGGCCATCCGCCAGGGCAAGGGGTACGGGCTCACCGAGATGATGACCGTCGAGAACACCACGGGAGCCGACGACCCCAGCGTGCGTCTCTGGTACACCCAGGCCTACAGCGTCGTGCGCTTCCTCATTCGCGCGCAATACCGCTCCTCCTTCTACCGCTTCTGCTCCCACCTCAAGGAAGGCTATCCCGCGCACGAGGCGCTCTACCGCGCCTACGGCATGCCCTTCACCCGCGTCAAGGCGCTGGAGTACGCCTGGCGCTACGACCTGCAGTCCGGCCACCGCGCGCAGTAAACGCAGCGCACGGAGCGCGCCGGTCTTCTCCGACGGAGAAGGCCTACCCCGCCTAGGTCCTTGGACCTACGAAGAAAACTTCCCCCTTGACAAAATCGGATATATCCTTTATACTCCCCGGGCGTCTTGGTGGGGAAAAGTGTTGAGTGGTGTGATAAAGTGGGAAACCTCCGGGGCGCGAGAAAAATGAGCCATGCAAGTCACGATCGGACGCTACGACTACAGCCTCGACCCGAAGAACCGGCTCGTGGTGCCCGGGCGCTACCGGGAGGCCCTGCTCGCGGAGAAGGGACGCCACTTCATCATGGCCGTGGGTCTCGACCACTGCATCTGGCTCTTCCTCCCGTCCCAGTGGGAGGCTTTCCTGGAGGACTCGAAGACCAGCACGCGGGACATGAAGGGGGAAAAGGCCCGCGCGGTGAAGCGGCACATCTTCAGCAGCGCCATCGAGGCGGAACTCGACGAGCAGGGGCGCATCCTCGTCCCCCAGCATCTCAAGGACCATGCCGGCCTCAAGAAGGACGTGGTGGTCTCCGGGGCGGGAAACAAGGCGGAGATCTGGGACTCGAAGGGCTGGGAGAGCTACTCCCGCAAACAAGCCGGACCCTCCTTCGAGAGGCTGGCCGCGGACCTCGACCTCTGATGAGCTCCCACTCCATCATGTCCGAATTCATCCATGAGCCGGTCCTCCTGGAAAGGACGCTGGAACTCCTCGTCTCCGACCGCGACGGGCTCTACCTCGACGCCACGGTGGGGCTCGGGGGCCACGCCCATGGGCTGCTTTCCGCGCTCTCGGCGCAGGGCCGGCTGGTCGGCTTGGACATGGACCCCGAGGCCCTGGCGCTGGCCGGAGAACGGCTCTCCCCTTTCGCCGGGCGCTTCACGCTCCTGCAGGGCAATTTCAGGGACCTCGACAAGATCCTCCGCCAGGAGGGGCTCTTCCCGCTGGCCGGCGCTCTCTTCGACCTCGGAGTATCCTCGCTCCAGTTCGACAAGGCGTCGCGCGGCTTCGCCATCCGGCGGGAAGGGCCTTTGGACATGCGCTTGGACCCCAACAACCCCTTGACCGCCGCCCGCATCCTCAACGAGTGGCCCGCCGAGCAGATAGAGCTGTTGCTCCGCGAGTACGGCGAGGAGCGGCAGGCCGGGCGAATCGCCAAGGCGGTCGTCCGGGCCCGGGCGCTCAAGCCCCTCCAGACGACCGGCGAGCTGGCCTCGCTGGTGGAGACGCTCATGCCCCGCGGCGCCGGTGAACGCATCCAT
>CAYWAR010000401.1:0-2548 GCA_964455765.1 uncultured Elusimicrobia bacterium | reverse complement strand
ATGGAGGCCCATCTCGGCTCTTGCGCGCCCTGCCGCCGCGAGCTCGAGGACTGGTAAAGCCTCGCGCAAACCCTTCTCCATCCTCCCCCCCCCCAGCGCATCGGAAGCCTTCGTTCGGCGCGTCATGGCGGACATCCCTGAAGCCGAAAGCGAGCCGGCGCTCGGGTTTCTCGCTTGGCGCTGGCTCATGCCCGCCTGCGCCCTGGCCGCGGCCGCCTTCGTCCTCATCCTCTCTTGGCCCAACGGGAACGGAGTCGCGGCGGAGACCCTGCTCCTTGCCGAAGAGCAGGAGGAGCCTTCCGCCCTCCTGGCGTTCGCGCCGCGGGGGCCGGAGCGCGACGAAGTCCTGGGGTTCGTGCTGGAGGAGCCATGAGACTCGACTGGAGACAGGTGCTGGCCTCCCTGCTGATCGGGCTCGTCGTGGGCTCGGCGTTGGGCCGCTGGTCCCATTGGGGCTGCCGCGGACGCTGGGACGATGGGAAGGGCTATAGCCGCATGGTGGAGCGCTTCAGCCGCAAGCTCGACCTCTCCCCGGAGCAGACGGCGCGACTGGAGGCCATCCTCGAGGCCAAGCGCCTCAAGATGAAGGCCCTGCGCGCCGAGGTCCAGCCGCGCTTCGAGGAGATCCGCGCCTCGGCCAAGGGCGAGATCCGCTCGATACTCCAGCCGGAACAGCTCCCGCGCTTCGAAAAACTGGAAGCCGAATGGGCCGCCCGGCGGGAGAAGCGCAAGCCCTGAAGAGGCGGCGCCCGTTATAGAAGGGAATCGGCCTTTGCGGCGAAGATGAAGTCGCTCTCCGCCAAGCCGCCGATCTTGTGTGTCCAGACTTCGAGCGTCACCTTTCCCCAGGCCAGGAATATGTCGGGATGATGGCCCTGCTCCTCGGCCATCTCGCCCACTCGCCGGACGAACTCCAGGCCCGGCCGGAACCCATCGAACGGATAGGTCTTCTCCAGATGCCCCTTGCCGTTGAGTTCCCAGCCGGAGAGGCGGGCCAGCAGGCGAGCCGCCTCCTCTAGAGGCATGGGAGGGACGCCGCCCCGGCAAGGGAGGCAGGTCTTGGCGGCCAACTCCCGGCTCATCAGGGCTGAGGCGTGATCCGCAGATAGGGCTTGAGAGTCTTATAACCCTTGGGGAACTTGGCTTTGAGCACGTCGGGGTCCTGCAGGGAGGGCAGGATGATGCAGTCCCCACCGGGCTGCCAGTTCACCGGCGTGGCCACGCTGTGCTTGTCGGTGAGCTGCAGCGCGTCGATGACGCGCAGGATCTCATCGAAGTTCCGGCCCGTGGGCGCGGGGTAGGTGAGCGTCGCGCGGATCTTCCTGGCGGGATCGATGATGAAGACCGAGCGCACGGTGAAGGTGTCGGAGGCCGCGGGGTGGATCATCCCGTAGAGGCCGGCGATCTCGCGCTCGGTATCGCCGATGATGGGGAAGTCGACGGTCACGCCCTGCGTCTGCTCGATGTCGAGTATCCAGCGCTTGTGGTCGGCCACCGAGTCCACGCTCAACGCCAGCGGCTTCACTCCCCGCTTCTTCCACTGCGGCGACCGCCGGGCGACTTCCCCCAGTTCGGTGGTGCAGACCGGGGTGAAGTCCTTGGGGTGGGAGAAGAACACGGTCCAATCCGAGCCGGCCCATTGGTGGAACGCTATCGCTCCGTGCGTCGTCTCCGCCGTGAAGTCGGGCGCGATGTCTCCGAGTCTGAGCGTTCTTGAGTCGGTCGTTGTTGGGGCCATGGGTTATCTCCTTGTAATGCTGACAAATATAGTCAAGTATACCATGCCCGCATCGACCCTGTCAACTTAGAGGAGATGGAAGCGGCGGTCCGCGAAGGAACGCAGAGCGGAGGGGCCGAAGGGTTTGAGAACCGGTATCTCGGCGAGCACCCGCGCCCGGCCGTGGCGCTCGAGGGAGCGGCGGTTGGCCGGGTTGGCTGGCCCGATGAGCACGACCCCGGCCACGGGGAGCCCTCGTTTGCGAGCCGCTTCCAGGGTGAGCAGGGTATGGTTGAGTGTGCCCAGCCCGGAGCGCGCGGCGATAAGAAGGGGAAGGCCGAGGCGCGCGGCGAGATCGGCCATGAGCTCCCGGCCGTTGAGCGGGACGAGCAAGCCCCCGGCGCCTTCCACCAGCAGGGACCGGCCCTTTTCGACGCCCTTCAACGGGCGCAGAAGAGAAGAGAGAGTCAAACGCCGTCCTTCCAGCCGCGCGGCTTGGTCCGGGGAGAGAGGCCGCTTCAAGCGCGCTCCCTCGTCCAAAAAGCAGGAGGCGGGCAAGCCGGAGAGCTTCCTCACCGTCGCGGTATCATCGTCGGTCCCGGTCTGGACCGGTTTCCAGTAGAGAAGGTCCCCCCCCTTCCCGAATCTGCGCATCCAGCAGGCGGCCAGGACCGTCTTGCCCACACCGGTGTCGGTTCCGGTGATGAAGAATCCCATGTCAGCGTCCCCCCTGCCGGCTCGTAGGCCGCATAAGCCCGATCTTCTGCAACATAATGCCTTGTCCTGTCTAGTTCAGAATGCGACATCTGAAGCCTCGGTTCGGTTGACAAC
>CAYWAR010000400.1:0-2566 GCA_964455765.1 uncultured Elusimicrobia bacterium | reverse complement strand
GGACTCGAACCTGTAACCTTGCGCTTAAGAGGCGCCTGCTCTACCATTGAGCTAATGGCCCGAGGGGGGGATAATACAACATTTTACCGCGGCCCGGCGTCTTCAAGCTTTCTTCATGATCCTTTAACATCGGCGTCATTGAAAATCCCCCCGGCCGCTGTTATACTGGAACAGGCATGAGGTACTGGTTCTTCCAGAATAATCAGGTGGCGGGCCCTTTCTCGAAAGAGGAACTGGCCCACACCGCGGGCTTCTCCGCGGAGTCTCTCGTCTGTCCGGAGGGACGAAAAGGCACCCAGATGGGGGATTGGCAGAGAGCCGGCGTGGTGGCGGAGTTGGCCGAGTCCCTGCTCAAGCTCTCCCGCGTCGCGACCGGCGTCGGGGGGGCGCCGGACGACCGCGTCGGTTTCCTCCCGCCGGAGCCCACCTTGCGCGACCTGGCGGCCTTGGGCTCCCTGCAGGAGAAGGTCGGCCTCTTGGAGAACTATCTCTCCCAGCTCCAGGACGACCTGCGCAACCGCGATCAAGAGGTCTCTTCCCTGAAGACCGACTTGGACCTTCGTTTCCAGGAGAACTCGGCTCTTAAAACGGCGGTAGATTCCCTGGAAAGCAGGCTATCCGCGGCCGAGGCCATGAAGCAGGAATTAGAAAAGGCTCGGCAGGAGGAGCGCTCCCTCGCCAAGTCCCAGGAGGGGTTCTCGCGTTCCCTCTCCGAGCTCAAGGAGAGGGTGGAGGAAGTATCCAAGGCCAAGAGCGAGGCTCCGATCCAGGGGCCCTCCCCGGCGCCGCTCGCCTCCGCGCCTGCGGGCCCGGAGGCATTCGCCCTCCCAGCGATGGAGCCCTTGCCGTCGGTGTATCCTCCCGAGGGCGAGCCCCCTCCGGCCCAGGGGGGCGAATGGGCCCCGCCGATGGGGGAGGCGCCGGCGCTCGAAGCTCCCGCGCCGATGCCCGGGCAGGAACAGGCTCCCCCCGATTTCTCCCCGGCGGCTCCCCTGATGGACCCGGCCGGCGGAGGCGTCGAACCTTCTCCCTTCGCCGTGCCCATGGAACAGCCGCCTTTCGGCGCTCCCGCGGAAAGCGCTCCCTTCGGGGGACTCCCCGAGCCCGCCCCCTACGGGGGAGACATGTTCCCCCAGGACATACCCAACACCGCGGCCGTGGCCGCTCCCTCGCTCGATCTGCCGACTCCATTGGAGACGCTCTCGCCCGGGCTCAAGGACCTCTCGAAGACCTCCGGGGCGGCTTCCTCGGGGAAGGAAGGGGTCTCGGACTTGGCGCCCGGGGCGGAGAAGAAAAAAGGAAAGGGGAAGATCATCGCCCTGGCCGTGCTCGGCGCGGCCGCGCTCGGAGGAGGAGCGGCATTCCATCTCGGATATTTGGACCCTTTCCTCGGCAAGAAAACGCCGGCGCCCGCGCCGGTATCCTTGCCCGCCACCCCCGCTCCCGAGCCAGCGCCTCCTCCGGTGGACGCTCAGAAAGGCCTTCCGGACCGGACTCAGGAGGCCATGGCCCTGGCCAAGGGGACGATGCTGTCCGGAGGCAAGGAGACGCTCTCGGAACGCCTGGAGGGGAAGAACCCGGCCCCGGGACTCTCCCCGTGGACCGTGGAGCGCGTGGAGGGCGACCTGTATCGGGTGAGCTTCTACGACCGTTCCTCCGGCTCTAAGACGCCCCGATACCGCTATGACGTGGAGCTGGGCATGGGGACGGTGCGCGGATCCGACGCGGGGTCGCAAGCCGTGTTGGAGGCCCCCGCGGCTCCGGCCTCCCAGGCTCCGCCTCGCCCGGAGAAGAAGCGCAAAGCCAAGGCGCGCAAGAGCTATCCCGACAAGGAGACCCTGATGCAGGACCCGCTCGGTTCCATGCTCATGGAATCGGCGCTCACCGAACCGGCCGAGGAGGCCCCCGCCCCGAAGAAGAAGTCGAGGAAGAACGCCGGGGCCGCGCCCAAGCCCGCGGAGGAGGAGGCGAAGCCCGTAGAGGACGAACAGCCGCCTGAGGAAGTCACCCCGCCCAAGCCCGCGAAGAAGCGCGCGAAGGCCGCCGTAAAACCCAAGGTTTCCGACGAAGAAGAGATGATGAGGGAACTCATGGGCGAAGACGCCCCCGCCCCAGCCAAGCCGGCGGGCAGGACCCCGGCTCGGGCCGAGCCCAAGGAATCGGCCGAGCCGCCGGCCGATGAAGAGTCCGCGCAGGGGGAAGAGGAGGCCCAGGCGCCTCCCGAGGAGGAAGCCGAGGTTGAGGAGGCTCCCAAGAAGGCCCCGGCCCGGTCCTCCATGAAGAAGGCGAAGGCGCCCTCCTCCGCGCCCAAGAAGTCCAAGGAGGAGCTGACCCTCGATGAACTCCTCCTCCCCGGCGCGCCGAAGTAGCCGTCCCTCGCCCGCGCTTGAAGGCTCCGTTGGAAAAATGGTTTCCTCGAATCGATGAGACGCTTCTTCTGGGTCTCGGGCATCGTGACGGTCCTGGCCATGGCCGCGTGGGTCTATGTGGAGAAGGTGCATGAACCCCTGTGGAGCCGGATCGAGGCCCGCTCCCGCAGTTCGAAATCGGGGGAGGCGAGGTCGCG
>CAYWAR010000399.1:0-2585 GCA_964455765.1 uncultured Elusimicrobia bacterium | reverse complement strand
ACCGAGGCCCGCTGGGCCCGGCCGAAGAGGTTGAGGTGCTGCAGCGACATGGTCCCGATGAGCCCATCGAGGGAGGAGAACCCGGCCCCGGCGGTCAGCATCCCGGGCTTCCCCTCGAACACCTCGAAGGTGAGGTCGGCTTTCTCCGGGTCCGTGGGGCTCTGCGTGTCGAGCTGGACGTCGTCGATGAACCCGAGGTTGCGGATGCGCTCGATGCTCTTGCGTATCTTGGAGACCGAGAAGGGCATGCCCTCCTTGATGACCAGCTCGCGCCGGAACACGTAGGTCTTGGTCGCCTTGTGGCCCTCGATGTCGATGTGGTCGACATAGACGATGCTGCCTTCCTCGACGTCGAAGCGCACGTCCATGAGCCCCGTCGCGTCGTTGAAGGTCTTCGTCGGATCGATGCGGGTGCGCAGGCGCCCCTTCTCCGCGTAGAGCTCCTGGATGGAGCGGATGGTGGAGTCGAACTTCTCCTGGCTGAAGAGCTTCCCTTTGCGGTACTCCACGGCCTTGGCCAGGTCCGTGGAGGCGTAGAGGGTGTGCCCCGAGAAAGTCGTCGCCCCGAAGCGGGACTGACGCCCCTCCTCCACCGCGATGTCGATGAATATCTTGGTCTGGTCCTCGCTGAAGGACACGGAGGAGGAAACGAGGCGGAAATCCAGGAAGCCGTTGTTCCGGTAGTGGTCCCCGATCTTCTCCAGGTCCCCGGAGAGCTTCTTCTCCTCGAAGACCTTCTTGCGCCGGTTCTCCATCTTCTTGAGGAGCTTCTTGGGCTTGAAGGCGGCGACGCCGCTCAGGCGCACCGCCTCGATGCGCGAGCGGGGACCTTCCCGGAGCCGGAAGAGAAGGTCGGCCTTCAGAGCGCCGGTATCCAGGGATACCTCGGACTCCACCGAAGCCCGGAGGAAGCCTTTCTTGTGGTAGGCCTCCAGGATCTTGCCCTCGTCGGCGCGCAGTTTCGCCCTGTCCAAGGGGTCCTTGGCCTTCAGGGAGGTCTCGTCGGTAAGCCGGCCCCGGGAGAGCTTCTCATTCCCCTCGAAACGGATCTTGCGCACGAGGGGCCTCTCCTCCACCAGGAAGGCCAGCCGCACGCAGGAACTCGACCCGGAGACCGAGAGCAGGTGCGCCGGCACGGCCTTGGGCAGGGTGGTGATGTCGGCGGCGACGCGCTCGAACTGTCCCAGGGCGAGCAGGCTCTGGATGTCGCGGTCGAGGTCCACCCGGTCGTAGAGGTCCCCCTGGCGCGCCTTGATCTGGGAGCGCAGCACGCTGAGCTTGGAGTGGCGGTTTCCCTCCAAGGCGAGTTCTCCGATGACCCAGGGAGGAGGATGGTCGTCCGCGGCCGCCGGCGGCGCCGGGGGGGAGGGGGTCCCGGGGGAAAGGTCGATGTCGAGCCGGAGCACCCCCGTGGACACATCCACCCGGCGCATCCGCACCGATAGGAATCGCCCCGAAGCCAGGAGCGCCCCGAGGTCTTCCGACTGCAGGGCATCCGGGTAGAGGGCGTTCTCGCGCGCCCGTATCTTCCCGCGGACCCAAGCCTCGTCCTCGGCGCCGACCCCTTTGATGTTTATCTGAGCCAGGGTGGAAACATCCGTCTGACTGAAAACATCGCTAGCCGCGGCTGAAAGAAGGATGGAAAAAACGGCTATTCTTGACCAGTCCACGTCGGATCGGAGTATATAAAATAAGCCTCGGGACGGGCAATCTTCCTCCAGGCCCGGCTCATACGCGCGCCCACGAATGTATTATATGAGGCTGATTACCAATAAAAACAATCTATATTTCACTTTAAAGCCGCCGGGAAACGCACCATGCCCTTGATGGATCCCAATAACTTCCCATCCAGTTCCAAAGCCAGCATCTGCCCTCCGGAGGCCGGGAACTCGGGCGAGAGTCCCAAGGGAACCGAGGGGCGGAACCCCAAACGGGAGAAATACCGCGGGTCTCCTACCGTGAAGACCAGTTTATGGCCCAGGCCCCGGCATCTCTCCAATCCATGGCGAATGAGCCTCTCCGCGATGCCTTGGCGCCGGTGCTCCGGCAACACAGCCAAGAGCCCCATGGCCACCGCGGAATGGGAGCTCGCGCCGTCCACCACCCCGGCGCGGGAGAAGAGGACGAAGCCCAGGAGCCCCCCGGCGTTGTCGGCCACCAGGGATAGGGGAGCGAGGAAGTCCGTCGATGCCCTCAGGGCGCCGAGGCGCTCGACCTCCCCCTCCCGGCCATACGACCGGCGCAATAGGTCCGCTACGGCATCCTGTTCCGACGCGGTTTCGGGGCGGACGATGATCATCGGACCCGCTTGACCTCGGCCTTGGGGCTGCGCTGCGCTTTGGGAGGACGGGGCGGGGCGGAGGGCACGGGGGCGCCCCGCTCCGGGTCATAGTAATCGAGCCCGGAATGGTCGAGGACCTCCTCCCCCATGAGCAGGCGCAGGGTGTTCTGGAGCTTGAGATGCTGGAGGAAGAGGTTGTGCTCGGGGCGCAGGTCCTCCCGGCATTGGGGGGACTTGAAGTAGAAGGACAGCCATTCCTGGATCCCCTTGAGCCCGGCGCGCTTGGCCAGGTCCAGGAAGAGCG
>CAYWAR010000398.1:1588-2589 GCA_964455765.1 uncultured Elusimicrobia bacterium | reverse complement strand
CTGCTCAAGGAACTCGGCGGCTAGTGCCCGACGAACTGGGATTGCGCTGCGCCCGGTCGGGCTCGGGCGCGGGGGACCTGCGGGCCGCCCTGTTGGGGGAGGCGCCGCGCTACGCCCCGGACCGGGAATTCGACACCCTGCACGTGCGTCTCGACCTATCGGTCGATCTCCGCCGCCGCGCCGTCGACGGGACCTGCGCCCTCACCCTGAAAGCCTTCCGTCCGACCAGGCGCATCCGCCTGGACGCCTGCGAGATGCGCGTCTCCTCCGCGCGCGCCGGGGGCCGGTCCATCCCCTTCCGCCACCGAGACGGCGTCCTGGAGGCGGCGCTTCCCAAAGGCCTCCTCCCCGGTGAAGAGGCGCTCCTGGAGGTGCGCTACCGCCTCGCGCGCCCCCGCCTCGGCCTGCGTTTTGTGCCGGCCTCCAAGCTCACGCGCAACCGCTGGCCCCAGCTTTTCAGCCATGGACAACCCGACGACACGCGCTGCTGGTTCCCCTGCCATGACGCCCCCCACGAGAAGGCCACCACCGAGCTGCGAGTCAGCGTCCCCAAGGGCTATTGCGCCGTATCCAACGGAGTCCTCGTCGAGCGGCGGGCCAAGGGCGGGCGGGAGACCTTCCATTGGCGCATGGACCATCCGCATTCCCTCTACCTGGTCTCCCTGGCCGTGGGCAGGTTCTCCGAGGTCCGCGACGACTGGGAAGGCGTCCGGGTCTCGTACTATTGCGAGAAAGGCCGCGAGGCGGACGCGGCTCGGGGCTTCTCCGCCACCCCGCGCGCCCTGGCCCTGTTCTCCCGGGCCTTCGGGATGCGCTATCCGTACGCGAAATACGCCCAGGTCGCCGTCTCCCGCTACCCGGCCGGCGGGATGGAGCATACCACGGCGACCACGCAGACCGACGCGTGCCTCATCGACGACCACGCGTTCCTCGACAACGACATGGATCTGCTCGTGGCCCACGAATTGGCCCATCAGTGGTTCGGGGACCTCGTCACCTGC
>CAYWAR010000398.1:0-1578 GCA_964455765.1 uncultured Elusimicrobia bacterium | reverse complement strand
GTCCCACGCCTGGCTCAACGAGGGTTTCGCGACCTACGCGGAATATCTTTTCCTCGAGGGCACGCGCGGGCGCGATGAGGCGGACTACGAGCTCCGCCAGTGCGCCGGGGCTTACCTGCGGGAGGACGCCGGGCGCTACCGCCGCCCCATCGTCTGCAACACCTACAAGTACGCCAACGCCCTCTTCGACCGGCATCTCTATGAGAAGGGGGCCTGCGTCCTCCATATGCTTCGCGGGGAGCTCGGCCCGGAGGTCTGGGGGAAGTCCTTGGCGCACTATCTGCGCAAGCACCGCAACGGGAGCGTGGAGACCTCGGACTTCATCGCCGCGATAGAGGACTGCTCGGGCCGCAACCTCCGGGGCTTCTTCGACCAGTGGGTGTTCCGCCCGGGGCACCCGGCGCTTTCCATCTACTACCGCTTCGACCCCCGCTCCCGCAAGGCGCGGATGCGCGTCCGGCAGACCCAGAAGGAGGCGGCGTACCGCCTCCCGGTGAGCTTTCGCTTCACCGGAGAAGGGGGGGCCTGGTCCAGGGATTTCCATGAGCAGGTCGACAAGAAGGAGGCCGTGTTCGACTACCGCCTTCCCGGCGAGCCGGCCCTGGCCGAGTTCGACCCGGAGCACCGCCTCTTGGCCAAGGTCGACGAGCATAAGCCGCTGGGCCTCTGGCTCGGACAGCTCTTCTCCGCGCCCGCCGCCCTCGCCCGCATCGACGCCGCGCACGCGGTCGCACGCTGGGGGGACGCCCAGGCGGTCCGGGCGCTCGGCGCGGCTTTCCGGCGGGAGCCCTTCTGGGGGGCGGCGGCCGAGATGGCCAGGGCCCTGGGGTCCATCCGGACCGAGGCCGCTCTGCGGGAGCTCCTTTCCCTTCTGCAGGTTCCCCATCCGAAGGCCCGCCGCGCGGTGGCCGCGGCCCTGGGAGGATTTTGTTCGAGGGAGGCGGCTGCGCGGCTTTCGCGCCTGATGCGCTCGGACCCGAGCCTGAACGTGCGGGCCGAGGCGGCTCGCGCCCTGGGCAAGTCGCGAGATGGAAAGTGGGGAGGCGCGCTGAAAAAACTCCTTAAAGAGCCTTCCTATTGGGACATCCTCGCCTGCGGGGCGGTCGACGGCCTGGCTCATACCCGCGACATCGGCCTGCTCCCGGCGCTCCGGAAGGCCGCAGGCCCGGCCAACTCTCATCCCGCCCGCAGCTCGGCCTTGCGCGCGCTCGCCTCTTTCGTGAAGACGGACCCCGGGGTCCTCTCCTGGATCGCCGCCTCGCTCGATGACGAGGACGAGAGAGTGGCGCTGGCCGCCCTCCAAGCCCTTTCCTCGGCCGGAGACCCGGCGTCGTTGCCGGTCCTCGAAGCCTTCCTGAAGCGCACCCCCCACCAGCGCCTCAAAGTCCAAGCCGAAGAAGCGCTAGCGCGCCTGAAGCCCGAAACGGCCTGAATGGAACATTCAGGCCGTTTCGTGAAAATTTTGCTAGAATGGGCCGCAGTCCGCTGGAAATCCAGAAGATTTACAGCGGACTGCGCGAGAGGGCGCGGTAGCTCAGAGGTTAGAGCGGGCGTTTCATAAGCGCTAGGTCGCAGGTT
>CAYWAR010000397.1:0-2596 GCA_964455765.1 uncultured Elusimicrobia bacterium | reverse complement strand
CAAGAAAAGCATCGAGGTCCGCAACCCCTGCGGCCTGGGCCTTCTGGGGTCGGTCCCGGACTGCGGCAGGGAGGACGTGGATGCCGCGGTGATCTCGGCCCGCGTCGCCCAGCGCTCCTGGTGGAAGACGCCGGGAGTGGAGAAGGCGAGACTCCTCAGGGAGGTCGCGGCCCGCATCCGCCGGGATGGGGATAGGCTATCGCGCCTCATGACCCTGGAGACCGGCAAGCCGCTCTGCGAGGCCGTCGACTGCATCGAATGGGTGGCGGCCTGTTTCGAGTATTACGGCGAGGTCGCCCGCAGCAGCTACGGCAACTCCATCCCTCCCGTGGCGCCCCATCAGGTCAATTTCACCATCAAGGAACCCTACGGGGTCGTAGCCGCCATCGCGCCGTTCAACTTCCCCCTGCTCCTCATGGCCTGGAAGGTGGCCCCGGCCTTGGCCGCGGGGAACACCGTGGTCTGCAAGCCTCCGCATCAGAATCCCCTCTCGAGCCTCCGGATGGCGCGGTGCTACGGCCTATTGCCTCCGGGGGTGGTCAACCTCGTCACGGGAGGCGCGGAAACGGGCGGAGCCCTCGTGCGCCACCCCGGGGTGGACCTCATCGCGTTCACCGGGTCCACGAAGGTCGGGCGCAGGATCGCCGCGACCGCGGGAGAATGGCTCAAGAAGGTCAACTTGGAGCTGGGAGGCATCGACCCGTTCATCGTCTTCGAGGACGCGGACCTCGATGTCGCGGTGCGGGGCGTGGCCTGGGCCAGGCTGCTCAACGCGGGGCAGGTCTGCACTTCCTCCAAAAGGATCATCCTGGCCAAGCGCATCGCCCCGGAGTTCACCCGGAGGCTCGAGCGCTGGGTGAGGACGCTCGTCGTGGGAGATCCGATGAGGCCCGGCACGGACATCGGGCCTTTGATCACCGCTTCGGCCGCGGAGCGGGTCGAGAGCCAGGTCGCTCAGGCCGTCCAGGAAGGCGCCAAGCTGCTCCTGGGAGGAAAAAGGGTCCGCCCCCGAGGGCTCAAGGGGCATTTCTTCCAGCCCACGATACTCGCCGGGGTGCGGCACGGGAGCCTGCCCACCACCGAGGAGATCTTCGGCCCGGTGCTCGCCCTGAGCACGGCCAAGGACGTGGAGTCGGCCATCGCGATGGCGAATGATTCCAAATACGGCCTCGGGGCCTGCGTCTACACCAAGGACCTGCGCACGGCCATGACCGCCATGGAGGGGATCAAGGCCGGGACGTTCTGGATCAACGACCCGCTCACCGACAACGACGCCGGCCCCTTCGGGGGGATGCGCTGGAGCGGGATAGGCCGCGAGTTGGGCCCCGAAGGGCTCGACGCCTTTCGCGAGCCCAAGCATGTCCACATGGACTATGTCATGGAAGCCAAGGATTATTGGTTCCCCTACAAGGACCGCAAGCTCCCCGCGCATGGGGCGGGGCAATGACGCCTCCTCCGCGCTGGGCCCTGACCTACGCCGTGCTCGGCGGCGCGGGCGCGATGGGGCGGATTGCGGTCAAGGACCTCGTGGAGACCTCCGGACCGGGCGTGAGGATCGTGGTCGCGGACTACGACTACTCCAAGGCGCGGGAGCTCGCGCGGTCCATGCGCGATCCGCGCGTGAGCGCGGCGCGCGTGAACGTCAGGGACGGGTCCTCGGCCCTGCGCGCCCTGCGCGGGGCCTTCGTGCTCATCAACACCGTCCAATACCAGTTCAACCTCGATGTCATGGAACTGGCCCTCGCCCTGAGGGCCCACTACATCGACCTGGGCGGCCTTTTCCACATGACGCGCAGGCAGTTGAGGCTGGACAGGCGCTTCAAGGACATCGGACGCACCGCCCTGCTGGGAATGGGCGCGGCGCCCGGGATCACGAATCTCCTGGCCCGCTACGGCGCGGACCGGCTCGAGAGCGTGCGCGAGATACACGCCCGGGTCGCGTCCTCGGACCGGACGCGGTACGCGCATAAGCCCGCCCTGGCCGTCGCCTATTCCCTCAAGACCATCCTCGAGGAGTTCTCCGCGCCCCCGGCGGTGTTCACCCGGGGCCGGTACGCTTTCGTCGAGCCCATGTCCGGCGACGCGCCGCATCGGTTCCCTGCGCCCATCGGCTGGGCCAGGCCCATGCATACGATCCATTCGGAATTGGCCACCTTGCCTGCTTCCTTCAAGCACAAGGGGGTCCGGGAGGTCAGCTTCAAGATCGCCTTCGAGCCGGGCTTCCTCGACCGGGTCCGTTTCCTGCGCGACCTGGGCCTGGCCTCCGCGTCTCCCATCGAGGTCCCCTCGCCGGGCGGGCGGGGGACGGTGGCCGTGGCGCCGGTGGACGTGGCCAACCGGGCCGCCATGGCGCAGGCCCCGGCGCGGCGCAGGGGGCCCTTGAGGCAATGCGAGGTGGTGCGCGCCGTGGTCAAGGGGATGCGGGAAGGGAGGAAGGCCACCTGGGTCGTCGATTGCCTGACGGCCGGGATGCCCGAGTGGGGTGTCGGAACGGACATAGACACCGGCTCCCCGCCCGCCGGGGCCGCGCAGATGCGCGCGGCCGGGAAGAGCACGGCCCGGGGGGCCCTTCCGCCGGAGGCGGCCGTGCCCGCGG
>CAYWAR010000396.1:0-2603 GCA_964455765.1 uncultured Elusimicrobia bacterium | reverse complement strand
TGCGGCCCTGCCTCTGGATCTTTTCCTGGAGCATCATGAGCCCCTGGAGCACGGCCTCGGGCCTGGGGGGACAGCCCGGGATGTAGAGGTCCACCGGCATCAGGGTGTCTATGCCCTGGACCGTCGCGTAGTTGTCGTAGAAGCCGCCCGTGCAGGTGCAGACCCCGAACGCCACCGTCCACTTGGGGGAGGCCATCTGGTCGTAGATGCGGCGCAGAACCGGCGCGATCTTGTGGCTGATGGTGCCGACCACCATCAGCACGTCGGCCTGGCGCGGCGAGAACCGGGGGAAGCCCGCGCCGAAGCGGTCCATGTCGTAATGCGAGGAAGCCACGGACATGTATTCCATCCCGCAGCAGGCCGTCACGAAAGGGTATTGGAATATCGAGTACTTGCGCGCCCAGCCGATGGCCGAGTCGAGCCGGCTGGTCAATACGCCTGGAGTGACGAGGTCGATGGGATCTTCAGCGGCCATGGGTCCCCCGGAGAGACGGTCCGCGCGGAAACGGCGCGGTCAGCATCGGAGCGCGCCTTTGCGCCAGACATAGGCCAGGGTAAGAGCGACCATGGCCAGGAACGCGGACATCGAGACCATCATGCCCAGGGTGGCCTGGCCTTTGAGCCAGACCCAGGGGATGAGGAAAGCGAGATCCACGTCGAAGACGACGAAAAGCACCGCGAAGCGGTAGTAGGAGGCGGCCATGCGGCCTGAGGGCGGGCCCAGGGGCTTCATGCCCGTCTCGTAGGGCAGGCCCTTCTCCCCCTTGAGCTCGGACCGGGGTCCGAGCAACGGGGAGGCGAAGGTCATGCCCGCGGCGAGAGCCGCGCAGAGGAGGAAGTTCAAGATCAGTGCCATTGCCATGTCAGACGCTCAATAACGACGCCATCCAGCCGCGGACCCAAGGAAGAAGCCCGAGGAAAAGAGTGACTCCCGCGCAGGCCGCCATGACCAGGAGAGTCCCGAAAGAAAACCCCCCGGAAGCCTTGGCCCCCGAGGCGGCCGGCTCCAGCGCGATGCACCGGACAAGACGGAAATAATAGCCCAATGCCAGCAGGCTGTTCAATACGACGGCCGCGGCCAGCCAGACCCCGCCCGCGCGCAGGAGGTCCCAGACGATGAAGAATTTAGCCAGGAACCCTCCGGTCGGCGGAACCCCCCCCAGCGAGAGGAGCATGAGGATGAAGAAGCCTCCCGCCAGGGGAGAGCGCGCGCCCAGACCGGCCAAGTCGCCCACCTCGGACGCTCCGGAGATCCTGACGGCGAGGAAGGCGCCGGTGTTCATGAAGAGATACGCGGTGAGATACAAGAGGAGAGTCGCCCCGTGCTCGGGGAAGAAGTCGGCTTGCTTCCAGGCCCAGACTCCGGCCAGGATGGCGCCGGCATGGGCCATGGAGGAATAGGCGAGCAGACGCTGGAGGTTCTTCTGCCTCAACGCGAGCAGGTTCCCGAAGAACATGGTGGCCGCGGAAACGGCGGGGAGCCAGAAGGACGCCTCCGGGGAGCCCGGCGCGCAAGCCGCGGAAAGGACCCGGAGGAGCAGAAGGAAGCCGGCGGCCTTCACCGCGGTGGACATGAACCCGCTCAATTCCGGCTCGGCGGCCTCATAGGCGTCCGGCAGCCAGAAATGCAGGGGGAAGGCTCCGATCTTAAAGAGGGCTCCGGCCATCATCAGGGCGATCCCCGCCGCGGCCATCCCTGGGAAGGGCCATTGGACGACGGCGCTCAGGCGCATGTCGCCGGTGGCCGCGTAGTAGAGCGCCATGCCGAAGAGGAACATCCCCCCCGCGGCGGAGCCGGCGAAGAAATACTTGAGCGACGCCTCCAGCGAGCGGCGGTCGGGGCGCAGGGAATAGACCAGGAGATAGACGGGGAGGCTCATGAGCTCCAGGCCCAGGAAGAGGAGGAAGAAGTGGTCTGCCGACGCCAGCAGGCACATGCCCGTCAAGGAGCCCAGCAGGAGGAGCACGGACCGCTCCGAAAGGCGCGAGGCGAGCAGGAAGGCGAGCCCGCCGAGCAGGAAGAGCCCCTGCCAGGCGAAGGCGAAGCCGTCGAGACGGACCAGCCGCGAGCGGCCGCCGGCAGGAGAGGACAAGAGCCACGCCAGCGCCAGGATCATGCCCGCTCCGGCCAGCAGGCGCGCGAGAGCCGCGCCGCGTCCCTCGCGGCGCAGGAGGCCGGCGGCAAGCACCGCGGCCAGGGTGCCCGCGAGCGCGAGGGGCGCGCCGAGCAGGGAGGGTTCGCTCATCTCTGCACCAGGGCCATGACGGCCGGGTCCATGAGCTCCAGGAGGGGCTTGGGATAGACGCCGAGCCATAGGATCAGCGCCGCGAGCGTCCAGAGCATCGCCCGCTCCCGCAGGTCCAGGTCGGTCATCTTGAGGGAGACCGAGCCCGGGCCCGGAGGCGCCCAGAACACCCTCTGGAACGCGGGGAGGCCGTACGCCGCGGCGAGCACGGCGCCGCAGGCCCCCAAGCCCGCCAGCGCCGGCGCGGCCTTGGCCATGCCCGAGAGGGACATCACCTCGCCCACGAAGCCGTTGAGCCCCGGCAGGCCGATGGAGGAGAGCGTGACGAAGGCGAAGAAGAAGGCGAAGGAAGGCGTC
>CAYWAR010000395.1:0-2612 GCA_964455765.1 uncultured Elusimicrobia bacterium | reverse complement strand
GCTACGCGGCCCCGAAACCCGAACCGCCCAGCCCTTTCGCCCCCAAGACGCCCCCGGCCGAGCCGCCGCCGCCGGATGAACCCGGGCCCTTCTCCCCTCTGCGCTGGCAGAAGCCGAAGGCCGACAAAGCCCCTGAGCCCGCGGCGGCCAAGGCGCCCTCCCCGCAACCGCCTCCCGCCGAGGAACCCGGCCCCTTCTCCCCGCAACGCTGGCAGAAACCCACCCTGGAGAAGGCTTCCGAGCCGGCCGCGCCCCCGGTCCAGCCTGCTCCCCCGGAACCCGCTCCCGCTCCCCCGCCTGCGAAACCCGAACCCCAGCAAGCCCCTGAACCGGCCCCTGCTCAAAGTTCCCTATCGCTCGTGCCGGCCCAGGAGCCGGAGTCCGCGCCCGCGAAAGCGCCCGCGGCCGAGATGCAGGAGCCTTATCCGGAGTTCAAGTCTCCGGCCCGCTCCCCTTTCCTGGACGCCCCCAAGACCGGCATCATCCGCATCGCGGACCGGACCCCCAAGGAGGCGCCCGAGGAGGCCGCCCCCGCGCAGGCGTCCAAGGAAGACAAGGCCAAGTTCCGGCTGAGAGCGGAGAACACGGGAGTCCTGCGCGATAAGATGGCCAAGCGCCACATCGAGCTCAGGCATTCCCCCGGGGAGAACGCGAAAGCGCAGAAACCGGAGAGGCCCACCTTCACCCGGACCCGCGCCCTGGCTTCCACCTCGATCGGGATACTCCTGCTGGTGGCCGGCCTGCTCCTTTACGGTTTCTACTACTGGAACTTCCGGAGGAACCCGCGCGTGAGGGTGGTGCGCAACGCCGGCAAGTACTTGTCCGCCATCCAGGCCGGAGACCTCGAGACGGCCTACGGGATGCTCTCTCCGATTGCGCGGAGCAACTGCCCCAAAGACGATTTCCGCCGCCTGCAGGGCTCCGAACGGACCTTCGGTTCCGTTGTCTTGGAATCCCTCGAAAAGGACTGGGCGAGCATCCGCTACGAATCCCGCTCGCCCAATGGGGAGACGCTGACCGAGTTCATGGATTTCACGCTGGACGACGGACGCTGGATGAGGGCCTTCAACGCCAATCAGCTCGAAGCCGCGGAATCGGCGATCCTGTCCCTGGATTTCGACTTGGCCGACCAGTTCGCCCGCGGCGCCCTGGCGGTCAACCCGCGCGACGCCCTGGCCAGGTCGTATCAGTGCGAGACGGCGTATTACCAGAACAGGATCCAGGACGCCGTCGGCGAGTGCTCGGCGGCCATCGACCTGGCCAAGCGGGTCCCCTCCGAGATGGACGAGCACCGCCTCTTCTATCTGCACGGGATACTCTCCGACCTCTACAAGAACCGCCTGGACCGTCCCGCCGAAGCGGCGCGGGAGTACAACATCCTCCTGTCCTTGCCGGGGCAATCCCCGGCCCAGCGCTGCGACATACTCCTGGCCCGCGCCGACGCCCGCGCCATGCTCGACGCCCCCCAGGAGGCACTCAAGGACTACCAAGAGGCCTCCGGCGTCTGTTCCGCGAGCGACGACCTGGAATACGCCCAGCGCAGCGTGAAGGTGTTCTCCGGCCAGGCCGGACAAGAGGCCGTGGCCGCGGTCCAGCACCATCGCACCGCCGACGACGAGTCCACACTGTCGGAGTGGCGCGAGAAGGCCCGCCGTGAGCTGGCCGCCAAGCTCAAAGCCCAAGGCTCCAAGCTCCGGCCCGGCCAGGAAAGCTGGTCCCCGGAGCACGTCTCGGGGCCCAACTACCGCGTCTCCCTGCGCAACGCCGACGTCGAGATTCTCTCGGCCAAGGTCGACCTCTGGTCTCGGAAGGTCAAGGTGGACGTCTATGTTCAATAAAGTCCTCATCGCCAACCGGGGGGAGATCGCCGTGCGCGTCATCCGCGCCCTGCGCGAGCTGGGGATCAAGTCCGTGGCGGTCTATTCGGAAGCCGACCGGCAGTCCCGCCATCTGGCGCTGGCCGACGAGAGCGTCTGCATCGGACCCGCCCCGGCCAGGGACAGCTATCTGAAGGCCGAGCGCATCCTATCCGCGGCGAAGATCACCGGCGCGCAAGCCGTGCACCCGGGCTACGGCTTCCTCTCCGAGAACGCTTCCTTCTCCAAAGCCTGCCGGGACCAAGGCCTGCGCTTCATCGGCCCCTCGCCTGAGGCCATCTCCTCGCTGGGCCACAAGATCGAGGCCAAGGAGATCGCGCGCAAGGCCGGCGTCCCGGTGGTGCCCGGCGCCGCCGGGGAGGGTCCCGCCTTGGCCGAAGCGGCCCGGAAAGTGGGTTTTCCGGTCATGGTCAAGGCCGCGGCCGGAGGAGGAGGCAAGGGCCTGCGCCTGGTGCGCGAGGAGCGCCTGCTGGCCTCCGAGATCGAGAAAGCCTCCGGCGAGGCCAAAGCCGCCTTCGGAGATGGGACCCTCTATGTGGAGAAGTTCATCGAACGCCCCCGGCACGTGGAGATCCAGATCGCGGCCGACGAGGCCGGCAGCGTCGTCGCCTTCCCGGAGCGCGACTGCAGCGTCCAGCGCCGCCATCAGAAGCTCATCGAGGAGTCCCCCTCCCCGGCCGTGACCCCCGCCCTGAGGGAGAAGCTCCAGAGCTCGGCCGTCCGCCTGGCCAAAGC
>CAYWAR010000394.1:0-2614 GCA_964455765.1 uncultured Elusimicrobia bacterium | reverse complement strand
CGTCGGTCTCCACCGGGATGACGATGACGGAGAAGGGGGCCATGGCTTTGGGCCAGCGGATGCCGTCGGCGTCGTGGCCCTGCTCGATGGCCGCGGCCACGACCCGGGAGACCCCGATGCCGTAACAGCCCATGACCATGGCCTTGGGCTTCTGTTCCTTGTCCAGGTACACCGCGCCCATGGCCTCGGAGTACTTGGTGCCCAGCTTGAAGACGTGGCCGACCTCTATTCCCTTGACGAATTCCACCCGTCCGCCGCATTGGGGACAAGGATCGGCGGGGGTGGCCATGCGCAGGTCACCCTCCACGTGCGCGGTGAAATCCCGCCCGCGGTTGATGTTTTTCAGGTGGAAATCCTTTTTGTTCGCCCCGGAGACGCCGTTGGCCAGCGGCAGGGTCGCGTGGTCCGCCACGACGCGGACCTCGGCCATCTTGCCGTCCTGGGTCTTCCAGCGCTGCAGTTTGACCGGGCCGGCGAAGCCCACTGCGCAGCCCGCGATCTTGCGATACTGCTCTTCGGTGGCGCGCTCCAGGGTCCCATCCCCCAAAGCCGCGGCGAGCTTGGCCTCGTTGAGCTCGTGATCTCCGCGGACCAGGGCCATGACGGGCAAGCCGTTATGGAGATATAGCTGGGTCTTCAGGAATCTCTCCGCCGGCACGCCCAAGAACCGGGCGACATCCTCGACGCTGGTCTTGCCGGGGGTGGAGACTTCCTCGCAGGGCGGGAGTTCGGCCGGCGAGGGCGGGGCCGCGGCGGGAGGGCATGGCGCCCTTTCGATGTTGGCCGCGTACGCGCACTTCGTGCAGGAGACCACGGTCTCCTCGCCCGTCTCGGCGAGGACCATGAACTCGTGGGAGAATGAGCCCCCGATGGCCCCGGACTGCGCCTCCACGGGCTTGAAGCGCAGGCCCAGCCGGGTGAAGGCGCGCGCGTAGGCGTCGTAGGCCTTGCGGTAATAGTCCTCGGCGTCGGCCTCGTCGGCGTGGAAGGAGTAGGCGTCCTTCATCAGGAATTCCCGGGCGCGCATGACGCCGAAGCGGGGGCGGATCTCGTCGCGGAACTTGAGTCCGAACTGATAGAGCATCAGGGGCAGTTGGCGCCAGGAGCGCACCTCCTTGCGCACCAGCTCCGTGATGACCTCCTCGGCCGTGGGCGCGAAGCAGAACTCCCCGTCCTTGCGGTCCTTGATCCTGAGCAGCTCCTTGCCGTAGAGGGCCCAGCGCCCCGTGCGCACCCAAAGCTCCTTGGGCTGGATCACGGGGAGCCACACCTCCTGGCCCCCGATGGCGTCCATCTCCGAGCGTATGACGCGCTCGACCTTGCGCAGGACGCGCAGGCCCAGCGGCAGCCACTCGTAGATGCCCGAGGCGACCTTGCGGATCATCCCGGCGCGGACCATGAGCTGGGCCGAGACGTTGTCCGCGTCCGAGGGGGCTTCGCGCAGCGTGGGGATGAGGTATTTGGATTGCGATAGACGCATCAGTCGTCCTTCTGCTTGCTCGAGGAGGCCGGGGTCTCCTCCGGCGGCACGGCCGCGGCCGCGGGCTTGGCCTTGCGCTCCTCGCGAATACGCATGATGTCGTTGTAGGTGGCGAAGAGGAGTATGGACATGAGCACCGCCAGGCCCAGGGAATTGGCGTAGTTGACCACCTTCACCGTCAGCTTGCGGCGGCTGAGGGCCTCCCAGGCATAGAGCACCGCGTGGCCTCCGTCGAGGAGCGGGATGGGGAGGAGGTTGAAGAAGCCGATGGCCACGGAGATGAGGCCGATGAGGAAGACGAGGTCCTCGATGCCGGAGTGGGCGGCGCGCGAGACCATCTGCACAATGCCCACCGGACCGGCCAGGTCCGGCTTCTCGCGGCGGTAGATCTTCTGGGCGAGGGTCTTGACCGTGAACGCCGTCCAGAACCAGCATTGATGCAGGCCCTCGCGCGCCGAGCCGATGACCCCGATGTTCCGATAGGCGACGCGCGGCATGATGCCGATGATCCCATGCCTGGAGGCGGGATCGAGCTGGGGGGTCACCTCCACGGCGGCGGGGACGCCCTCGCGCTGATAGTCGATGCGCACGCTCTTGCCCGGACTGCGGTGGATGGCCGAGGCCAACTCGTCCCAGGTCGAGACCGGGACGGAATCCACGCGGAGGAAGAGGTCTCCTTCCTTGAGGCCCGCCTTGGCCGCGGGCATGCCCGCGGCCAGCTCGCCGATGGCCGGTTCCTTGGAAGGCTCGGGCATCCCGCGTCCGAACACCACGCCGGTGAAGAGCAGGAAAGCCAGGACATAGTTCATGGCCGGCCCGGCGGCCACGATCAGGAGCCTCTCGCCCGGGGGGCGGCTGAAATACTCGTCGGGGTGGCCGCTGCAGTCCTCGATGGACTCGCCCGCCGGCTTCACGAAGCCGCCCAAGGGAATGGCGCAGAGCGAAAAGCGCGTGCCCGAGGAGGTGAAGCCCAGGAGTTCCGGTCCGAAGCCGAAGGCGAAGCGCTCCACGCGCACCCCGAAATACTTGCAGACCAGGAAATGCCCGCCCTCATGGAGGAAGATGACGAGCCCGAAGGTGATCAGTACCGCGATGATGCTGAGTATCATGGGTTCCCCTGAGTGGCGGCGGCCG
>CAYWAR010000393.1:0-2615 GCA_964455765.1 uncultured Elusimicrobia bacterium | reverse complement strand
CCGCCGTCCCGCCCGCGGCCTAGCTGTCCGCCCCGGCGCAAAGCGGGACATCCTCCTTGGGCATTATCACCAAGGACCCGGCGGGCACCAAGCGCCCGGTCGACGGGTCCACGGCCGAGCCCGGGGCCGAGGCGGCCGACGCCGCGGCCCGCGGCGACGCGACGGGCATCGCCTCCGCCCTCAAGCGCTCCAAGAGCTCCGACGCTCCCCCGGTGGGCAGCTCGGCCGATGCCGCCGCCCGCAAGACCCTGCAGGTCCTCGTGGACCTGGTGCACGAGGACCTGCCCGATTGGTACGACGAGTTCCTCGCCAAGAAGGAGCTCAAGCGGATCGCCGACGCCTACGACGACAGCCGGGATTTCCCCATGTTCGTCGTCCAGCTCGCCGAATCCTCCGCGTTCAACAAGATGCTCTCGGCCAAGGCGGGAAAAGGCGAGATGCGCTCGCTGGTTTCCAAGATCTTCGGCAAGAAGAAGCTGGCCCAGGACCTGCGCCGGCTGCTCTCCGACAACGCCAACGACGAGAATCTCCTCGGGATGATCCGGAAATTCGGCAAGAAGTGCGGCCTCCCCAAGGACATCCTGGCGAAGGCCGATACCGCGGCCCCCGAAGGCGGCGAGGAAGCGGCCGCCGAGGAAGAGCCCGCCCCGGCCCCGGTCAAGAAAGCGGCGCCCGCGCGCAAGACGTTCACCAAGCCCAAGCTCAATCCCACCGGCGGCTTCAGCTTCGGCGGCTCGGGCGGGAGCCGCCCCGCGATGCCGGCCGGGCAGGGCCAAGGCCAGGCCGACCCGGCCAACATCGACGTCGAACAGCTCAAGAAGCAGTACCTCAACCAGCCCAACAAGTAGCCTAACGCCGCCGGGGCATCCCCGCGAACTCCCGCGCCGCTAATCCCCCGGCAAGAGGGGGGAACACCTATAACCGAGGCGGGGAAAGAGCCTCGCAGGCCCCTTCCACGATGGCCGAGAACTCCCTGAGGGAGATGCGCGAGAGCGGGTCCGGGTCCAACGCGCGGTGGATGAGCATATCGACGGATGCGGGCAGGCCGGGGACCAGCGAGCCGACCTTGGCGAAAGCGCTCATAGCCTTGGAGTGAGGGCTCGCCGTGGGAAAGGGAACCATGCCCGAGAGCAGTTCATAGTACGAGACGCCAAGTCCCCAGACATCCGCCTTCGGGCCCCCTCTTCCCTCCGGCGCATCGTAGGCCTTGAGCGCGACCGCGGCCAAGTCGGGCGCCGGGACGAAGCCCTCGTTGCCGTTGCCGCCCGCCTGCTCCACCTCGCAGCTCAAGGTGACGCCCCTCAGGCGGACCACTCCCCCCTCCGAGACCAGGAAGCTCGACGGCCGGATGTTGCGGTGCGCCAGGCCTGCTTGATGAACGGCCCCCAAGGCCGCGCAGACCGGCTTGAGAATCCCCAACGCGTGCGCCAGGGGCAAGCGCTTGCGCTCCAAAAGGAGCTGTCCGGCGTCCGTTCCCGCCGCAGACTCGAGGATGAGATGTATGCCTTGGGGCAGATTCAGGCATTCTCGGACAGCCAGGATATTGGGATGGCGCAAGCCGGCCAGCGTCCGGGCCTCCTGGAGGCAGAGCGCCTTGGCGGCCGAATCCCGCGAGCCATCGAAGAAAGCCTTCTTGACCAGGACGGTCTGTCCGCTCGTCCTATTCTTCCCGGCCCAAAGCTCCACGGACCCGCTTCTGGATACGATTTGGAAGAGTTCGTATTCGCCCTTGAACACGGCGCCGTTGTTCCGGCCGCCGGCGTTAGCGGCCCCCGCCGAGAACACCGAGGCCAGCTCCTGCTTGCTCCTCTCTTCCTGGCTCAAGCGCGCGTACGCGATCCCGGCCTTGATCTTCCTCGCCAGAGGAACCCGCCTTATGTACGCCCCATAGAGGCCCAGAAGAGCCGCTCCCCCCAGCAGGGCTTTCCAGAGAGTCCCGAACCAACCCCCATTTTTTGCCTTGGGTGGCTCCCAAGCCCCTTTCCCTCCCTGGGCCTTTTGGAAGGACAGACCGTAGCGCTCAGCATCGAGTTCCGCGGCCCCGCGCGGGTCGCCGAGCCCCTGCCGGCTGCCTTGCGCAATCATCCTCAGAGCGGAAGCGCGTATCCAGCCTGCCTTCGCCAAATCAGGATCGAGAGCAAGAGCCTTCGAGGCGCTGGCGATGGCTTTCTCATATTTTCCCAGCTTCAGCTGCGCCCAAGAAAGAGCTTCCCAGGCTTTCGGGTCTTCGGCATTGAGCCGCACCGACTTAAGAAGGGCATTTTCAGCCTTGACATATTTTGCCCAGCGCTCTTCTTTGCTCAAACCTTTCATGGTATCGGCCTGGAGGATCAAGGCCTGTCCTTTCTGATAATAGGCTTGGGCCATCATGATGGGGCGCTGCTCCGGAAGCTTGAGCAATTCCTTGAGCGCCTTATCAGCATCCTTCTCCATTCCGACATAATCTCCCATCTTCTCCTTGGTCTCGGCCGACCGCATCAGGTTCAAGATCTTTTTTAGAACCTTCGGTTGGATGCCTTCCGTCACGCTTGCGGGAAAATCCCCGGCCTTCAACCCCGACCTCCACCCCGCTCCCGCCCCCGTCGCGCCGGCAAGCCCAGCGAGCGCGACCTGGC